>CALGOE010000247.1 GCA_937958145.1 uncultured Desulfobacca sp. | reverse complement strand
CCTCGGCCACCACCGCCGAAACCGCAGCCCGCAGCATCTTCACCTCGCCCCGACCATGGGGGTGGAGGCGGTTGGTGAGGATAATGACAAAGGTCTGGGAACGGGGATCCATCCAGATGGAGGTGCCGGTATAACCGGTATGGCCGATGGAGCCGGCGGGAAAGGCCAGGTTAAAGACCTTGCTGTACGGCGAGCGCATGTCCCACCCCAGGGCCCGGACAATGCCGGCCCCGGCCAGGTGCTGTGGTTTGAGCATGGCGGCCACCGCCTGCGGACTGAGCAGCCGCTTTCCCTGATAGGACCCTTGATTCAGGATCATCTGGCAGATGACGGCCAGATCGTCGGCCGTAGCAAAGACCCCGGCATTGCCGGCCACGCCCCCCAACCGATGGGCGGTGGGATCATGCACTTCCCCCCAGCGGACGTCCGTGGGCGCAATGCGTGATTTTAAGGCCGGACTGGGCAGAAAACCGGTGTGGCGCAGTCCCAGGGGACGGAAGATATGCTGCTCGCAGTAAGTATTCAGCGGCAGACCCGAAACCCGGCGGACGATCTCCCCCAAGACAATGAAATTGGCATCGCTGTAACGGAAACCATGGCCGGGGCCATACACCGGCTGGTCCGCCGCCACGGCCACCAGGCCGCTGTCATAGCCGGTCCAGTGTTGCCGGGGATTGACATCGGCCCGCAGCCCCGAGCTATGGGTCAAAAGGTGCCGGATGGTAATCATCCCTTTGCCGTTGGCGGCAAAGACCGGCCAGTATGCCGCCGCCGGTTTGTCCAACTGAATCTTGCCGGCATCTGCCAATTGCATGATCGCAATGGTGGTGGCCACCACTTTGGTGAGAGAGGCGATATCAAAAATGGTGTCCACGGTCATGGGCAAAACCTGCGGGGTCACCATCCGCTGGCCAAAGGCCTGGCGGTAGACGATCTGGCCCTGATGGCCGACCACGACCACGGCGCCGGGGACGCCGCCGGCGGCCAATTGCGCCGGAATAATGGTATTCAAGCGGCTCAGGCGCGGATCAGTTATGGGCGGGAAAAGGGGCTCTGCCACTTCGGGTGGCGGGGGCGCCAGGACCGGCGGCACCGCTGCCACCGGTGGCGGCAGCGGCGGTGCTGCCTTGCAGCCCAGGACGGCCAGACTGAAGCCGAGGAGGGCAAGACCGGTCAACAAGAAAACAGCGACGGCACGAAGCGATGGGCGCATGGCATCTTCCCAATGAGCACTGGTGGCAAGAAAGAAACGGCCTGATCCTGGCCGCCATTATACCGCAAGGCCCGACCAGGACACAAGGGGGACCGTCAGGAATGCTTGGCCCCCGCTTTTTTTCTCCAGCCGGTCTTTTTTGGCGCTACCTTTGCCGCCTGCCCTTGCACATCCGCACCTGTGCCTTTATCTTTCTCTTTACCGGGGGTTGACCGGCAACCGGACCTGGATCTTTAGGCTTAAGGCTGCAACAATGTTTGATCAATTGATTTATCATGGCCTGGTGCTGACCATGGATCCGCACCAGGGCCCGCTCACGGACGGCTATGTGGCCATCAACGGCAGCCGCATTGCGGCGGTGGGTCAGGCCCGGCATGACGCCGACCTGCCGCCGGCGGTCCAGAAATGGGATGCGGCCGGTCACCTGGTCATGCCGGGCTTGGTCAACTGCCACACCCACGCCGCCATGACCCTGTTCCGGGGGCTGGCCGACGATCTGGCCCTGCCCGAGTGGCTGCACAAACACATTTTCCCGGCCGAAGCCCGCTGGGTCGACGAGGATTTCGTCTCTACCGGCACCCTGCTGGCTGCGGCCGAACTGATCCGGGGCGGCGTCACCACGGTGGCCGACGCCTATTTTTGGGAGAGCGGGGCCCGGCGGGCCCTGGCGCAAGCCGGTCTGCGGGCCGTGGTGGCCCAGGGAGTCATTGATTTTCCCGCCCCCGGCGTGCCGGATCCCAAAGAAAATCTCCGGGTGGCCCGGGATTTTATCGACTCCGGATCGGCCTGGTCGAGCCAGGGGCTCATCTCCACCCTTTTCTGCCATTCGCCTTCTACCTGCCGCGACGCCACGCTGCAGGCGGCCAAAGAGATGACGCGGGCCCGGCATCTGCCCTTTTTTATTCATTTGGCCGAAACCCGGGAGGAAGTGTGGCACTGCCGGCAACAGCACGGCCTGACCCCTGTGGGGTATCTGGACCATCTCGGCGTCTTGGACGCCCGGACCGTGGCGGTGCACTGCGTCTGGCTGGAGGAGGAGGACCGGGAGATACTGGCGGCCCGCCAGGTCCGGATCTGCCACTGCCCGGAAAGCAATCTGAAGCTGGCCTCCGGCCTGGCGCCGGTGCCCGACCTGTGCCGGCGCGGCCTCAAGGTAGGTTTAGGCAGCGACGGCGCGGCTTCCAATAATAACCTGGATCTGTGGGGCGAAATGAGCCTGACAGCCCGGCTCCACAAAGTGGCAGCGTTGGACCCCACCGTGCTGCCAGCCCGTCAGGTCCTGGATATGGCCACCCTGGCCGGCGCCCAGGTTTTGGGATTGGGCGAGGTCACCGGTTCCCTCACCCCCGGCAAAGAAGCGGACCTGATCCTCGTGGATCTGCAGCAGCCCCATCTCACCCCCCTGTATGATCCCTACTCTCATCTGGTCTACGCTGCCGGCGCCGCCGATGTCAGCGGCGTCATGGTCGGCGGCCGCTGGCTGCTCCGCCATCGGGAGTTGCTCACCCTTTCCTGGCCCGAAATCAAACGACAGGTGGCATTGTGGGCCGCCCGCTTGGGAAAAGGGTCCGGCACATGACCCGGGGGCAAACTGGAGGGTTCATTGACAACGTTGCAGCCTCATGGTAATTTTTAACAAAGACGACGGTATGGGAGACACAGGCGATGGAATATTTCCTGGGGCTGGCCACCGGTCTGGTTCTGGGGGTGGGCTTAACCCTGGCCGCGGTCAGATGCAAAAACCTCTTTAAAAACTCTGAGGTGAAGCAATTGCGTGAGGAGGTGCGGTCCTTGCGACGCCGCATTGAGGAGAAGGACCGGCACGTGGCCCGGATGCTCTCCGAAACCGAAAAGTTGGTCCAGGGCTTGTCCCGGGTCAAACACGCGCCGCCGTCACAACTGCAGTAAACCAAACAGACCGCGGGCGCGGTCTGCCTCTGCCCAAGGAGAAGACCTCGGTGAGACGTCAGGATATATCAGTGCGGGGTGCCGTGGCCGGCGGCTTGACCGGTCTGGTCGCGGACCTGGCCATTGCCGAATTAACCGGCCACCACATCACCATGGGGCTGCTGGAGCTCATCGGCGCCGGCATCGGTATGTTCCGCCTGGACCGGCGGCTCTTGGCAGCCATCCAGGACACCATTGTCCGGGCCAAAATTCAGGATGACGAAGACTACCGCCAGGTGGCCGAGCGCATCGATGAGATGACCATGGACCTGCCGGAACTGCGGGAGACCATCCTGCGCCTGGTGGAAGCCGGCATCTCGGCCCAGAAGGCCTAATGGCGACTCCCGGGGCAGCCCGGCCGCCAAGGCGCTGACATGCCGGTAGGCCTGAACCTCCTCTTTCGGGTGGGGCGCAAAATGCTGGCCGAGCCGCTGGAAGACTCCGGCCTCCTGCCCGGGAAATATTATCGCTCCCAGGCTTTGGCCGCCTTGGAGGAGCAGGATTTTCCCGAGTGCCTGCGCTACCTGCGCCTGGCCGAGCCCCAGCGCAAGGCCAAAACCCGGATGATCGCTCAGGTCCTGATTTTGCGCTGCCGCCTCCTCCGGGAGGAGCATCAGAGCCGCCTGGACACCATCGCCACCTTGGCGCAGCAGGAACCCGATGCGGCCAAACGGCAGCGTTATGAGGAAATTGCCCGGGCCGAAGAAAAGGCCATCCTGCTTCTGGACAGCTATATCCGGGAAGCCCGGGGTTTGGCCTGAGCGGCTGCAGTCGGCATGACCGATCACGACTATATGCAAGAGGCCTTGGCCGAGGCCCATAAGGCCTGGCAGGCCGATGAAGTGCCCATCGGCGCCGTTGTCTGCAACCCGGCCGGTGAAATCATCGGCCGGGGCCACAACCGGCCCATCGCCGCCTGCGACCCCAGCGCCCATGCCGAAATCCTCGCCCTGCGCCAGGCTGCGGCCCACCTGGGCAATTATCGATTGCCGGGCTGCACGATGTATGTTACCATAGAACCTTGTATTATGTGTGTGGGCGCCCTGCTCCAGGCCCGGCTGCAACGCCTGGTCTTCGGCGCCGCCGATCCCAAAAGCGGGGCCGTGGTCTCGCTTTTCCGCCTGGCCGCCGATCCCCGCCTCAATCATCAGCTGGAAGTAGTGGCGGGGGTGGCCCAAGACGACTGCCGGCAATTGCTGCAGGATTTTTTCCGGGGCAAGCGAGGCCGTTGACAGGATGTGGGAGGAAGATTTTCAGGGGAGGGGGCCAGTGGCCAAAGCCCCTGCCCCCTCCCCTGAGACCCCTCCCCC
>CALGOE010000246.1 GCA_937958145.1 uncultured Desulfobacca sp. | reverse complement strand
TGCAGGGTCATGAAGCGATGGGCTTCATTCAATGTGGTGGTGCTGGTCACCGACATAACCGGATAGGACATGATTTCCCGGGCGGTGCGCCGGGGCCGGACGGTGCGGGCCAGGATTCCCCGCAGCTTTTCTTCCACCTGGGTCAGAGGCATATCCTTGACCGTGGCCGAAGCCGCATAGGCGTGGCCGCCGCCCCCCAATCCGGCCAGAATTTCCCCGACGTTGACCTCTTCCAGGCGGCTGCGCCCCACCACAAAGACGCGTTCCTCCATCTGGGCCAGGGCAAAGAGGACCTGGATGTTTTCCATATCCATGAACTTATGGGCTAAGACAGCAAAATCGCCTACATATTGGGAGGAGGCGGCGCGGGCCACAACGATCTCGATACCGCTGAGATTGATGGTCACGGCATTGCGGATGAGGTCATTGAGGAGGGACACCTGCTCCACGGTCAACTCCCGGGTCAACATTTCCGCCACGGTGTTGAGGTTGGCCCCCTGCTCCAGCAGATACTTGGCCGCGGCAAACTCTGCCGGCGTGGTGGAGGAGAACGTGAAAGACCCGGTATCCTCATAGATGCCCAAAGCCAGGATCGTGGCTTCATCCGGGGTGAGGGGGATGCCCCGTTCCTGGATAAGTTCGGTCAGCAGGCTGACGGTTGCCCCCACCGGCCGGACCACTTCCACAGAACCGTGCAGATCATCCGGGGAGGCGGGATGGTGGTCGTAGATATGGACATCGATCTCGCCGTTGGGAAACATTTCGCCGAATTTGCCGATGCGGCTGGCCTGGCGGGTGTCCACCAGGATGAGGCGTTTGACATCCTCTAAGTTGATGTCCTTGATCTTGGCAAAATTGAGAAAATACAGACTGGAGCGGATAAAAAAATCCCGCAGATTCTTTTCCTGGGAGCCGGGAAAGACCAACAAGGCCTCGGGATAGAGCTTCTTGGCCGCCACCATGGAGGCCAGCCCGTCAAAGTCGGCATTGACGTGGGTGGTGATAATTTCGAGGGTTCGGGGCATAGGTATAAGGTAAAGGGTGCCGGGTCCAGGGTCAAGGGGTCATTGCTTTTCACCGTTGTCTTGCTTCCTGGCGGCTGTGCCCTGATCCGGGGCCGCACTTTCTGCAGCCGGTGGGACGGCCAGGCTCACAATAGCCTGGGCATAGCCCTGGCGCAAGCTCTCCAGAAAGGTGGGATCGATGGGGCCTTTCCAATTGCTGACCTCTCGGAAGCGTTGGGGGATTTTGACCTGGTGCGGGTCAAAACCGCTGGCCAGGCGCAGGTGCCAGCGCAGCTGCTGAATCCGTCTGGCCGCGGCCTCCGTCTGGCCGGCCAGGGTCGAATAGCCCAAAGCCGTGAGGCAGTCGGCAACCAGGGCGGGGGCATAGACTTCCCGGGCGAAGAGACAGACGACCAAGGAGGTAAGGAGGACCCGCTCCTGTTCATCCTGGAGGAGGAAGTCCAGGGCGTGGTTAAGATGGCGCGCCTCGACTTTCTGGTCATAGCTGTAGCCGGCGGTATCCAGATGGGAGTGGCGGAAGCCCAGGGCCTGGGAAAGAAAAAAGACTTCACCGGTGGCATAGCCGGCCATCTCCTGGCCCAAAACGCAGGCGAAGTCCTGGCCGCCGTAGCGGGCTGCAGCCCGGGCCGTGCCCTGGGCCAGGAGCCGGTAAAAATCGTTGCTGCCCAGGGCCAGGTGCCGCAGGGCCTCTTCATACTGTCTGGTGGCCCCGAAAGAGAGGGGCACGATGGTCTCCTGGGCGCTGATGAGGCCCTTGGCCGAGGCCTCGGTGGCCCAGGCCAGGGCCACCCCGGCGCTGATGACGTCCAGCCCCATTTTTTCGGTCATATCGATCAGCAGGAGAACATCAAAACAGTTTGCCACCCCCAGCATGGCGCCGACGGCAAAGATGGGTTCATGATCATAGCCCACCTGGCGGAAATAATAGCGGTGGTCGGCATGAAAACGCTGGCGCACATAGCCCAGATGGATGCAGCCCACCGGACAGCCGGCACAGGCGACATTGCGGAGCAGGGTCTCTTCGGCAAAACGTTCGCCCGTAATGCCGTCGATATCAGGAGAAGAGGTCTGCTGCAGGTTGCGGTATGGCAGGGCCTGTTTGTCATTCAGGACCGCCACGTTGGCCGGGGTACCCAGGTTGTGGTACTTTTGCATCATCTGGGTCTGGGTAAGCTGGCGATGGACTTCGCCAAACAGCTTGGCGTAGTCTTTTCCTTCCGGCAGCGGGAAGTTGCCATCGCCCTGGATGACGATGGCCTTGAGGTTTTTGGCGCCCATGGCGGCGCCACCGCCCAGGCGGCCGAAATGGCGGTAGGTATCCACATTGATGCCGGCGATGGGGGCTTGGTTTTCCCCGGCCGGGCCGATGCGCAGGATGCTGCGGTGGCCGGCCCCGGGCACCTTGCGGCGCAGGAATTTCCCGGCGGTCACCACATCCATACCCCACAGGTAGTTGGCTTCCCGGACCTCCAGCCGGCGGTTGCCCACGGTCAGGACGCTGGGCCGCGGCGCCCTGCCGGTAATGACCAGAGCGTCGTAATCGGCGAACCGCAAGGCCAGGGCCGAACGGCCGCCGGCATGGGACTCGGCATATTGATCGTGATAGGGACTTTTGAAGCCCAGGACCGTTTTGCTCATGAGCGGGAAGTAACCGGTCAGGGGGCCGATGGCAAAGATGAGGGGCTGCTCCGGGTCGTCCCAGGGGGCGGTGAGTCGGCCGTATTTCTGAAAAAGCAGGGCGGCCAGGCCGCTGCCGCCCACATAGAGATCCCGGCCGGCCAGGGTCTCCACCTGCCCTTTGCCGCTCGCCAGATCAACTTTTAAAATCCGAAAATGGTCCCGAATCATGAGACCACCTCCGACGCGGCGGCGCCGGTGGCCACTGCGGCCATTTCCAGACACTCGTGGGGGCAGAAGGGCACACATTTGCCGCAATGGAGGCAGACAAAAGGCTCGCCGGTAACGTCCAGAAAAATGGCGTCCACCGGGCAGGCGGCAGCGCAGGCGCCGCAGGCGATGCAGAGTTTTTTCCTGACGATGACCCCGCCACCTTTCCTTTGGGCAAAAGCACCGGTGGGGCAGGCCAGGGCACACGGGGCCGGCAGGCAGGCCAGGCAGGTGCGGGCTTCAAAACCGGTGGACAGGCCGCCGGAGGTATGGATGCGGATGCCGGCTGTATCCCAGGAGAGGCGCCGGTGCACTTCCCGGGCACAGGCCAGGGAGCAGGAGTGGCAGCCGATGCAGCGCTCCATGCGAGGGGCGGTGAGAACTTTCATGGCTTTGGCAATAACATCCTGGATAAGTGATTGTCGCAGACAAGTATCCGGCCCAACGTTTGGGCCAGAACTTCATGGGCCGGAGAAACTTGTTGGCCGTTATTTAAACTTATCAGCCAGGTTTTTAAACGTGCCTTCTACCTGGTCCCAGGCCGACTGCACCCCACCTTTCAACTTTTCCCAGGTATTTTCCTCAGCCTGATCGATTTCTTGCATTTTGCCTTCCAGATCGTGGCAGCGTTTTTCCGCCTCGCTGATGGCGTTGGCCAGCTCAATTTTCAGGTCGGCTTTGGCTTGGGTGGCCTTGGCCTTGAGCTTGTCGATATCGGCCTGCCATTCCTTCAACTTGCCTTGCATTTTTTCTAGATAAGCTTTTTTGGTGTCGATCATTTTTAGCCCGCCTTTGCTGGGATTATGAAAGGCCTCAGAATATAGACATTTATTATCATATTTGCTGCCAGGATCATAGCACAAAGTAACAAAAGCCCAGAAAAACGCGGGCCGCCTCTCTGAACAGCCGGTGGCTGGAACAGTAAGAGATGGTGTCTGGCGCAAAAATCTCGGGAGGCTGGCCCGGCCGGTTTAATCTGCTTGCAAAAAACTAAGCCACACATTATGTTAACCCATATATGTAGGGAAACCAGGAGCACAGCGATGGAGGGGCGAGCTGGCGGCTCGCCCCTCCGGACCTGGTCATCTTTAACGATATCAATATGTTATTGGAGTGACGGCATAAAAATTCCCTTGGCAGCGCGAGCAAAAAATACAGATTGTGGGATTATTATTAATGGTTATAGTTTCCGGACTGACACTAATGAGTGAAAATAGTTATATCCGGCGCTCTGATGGTCTCACGGCCGGCAGGGCCAGATGGGTGGAGAAGTAACCGGGGCCCACTGCCCCCCGGTATGAGAGGAGCAATTTTACGGCCGGTTAATTTTCCCCCGCCGGTGCCTGGGAACCGGAGCCTGTCCGGCCTGGTGGTGATTAGAATAAGAGGTTAACATCATGAAGAATAATCTGAGGCGTTTTTCCATCTGGTATTTAGTGCTGTTTTTCCTGGCAATTCTCGTCGCCCAGAATTATTTGGAGCTGCGCCACCTGCAAAACGTCAGCTACAGTGATTTCCGTCAACTCATTGAGCTGCAGGGGGTGCGGGATCTGGTCATTACTACGGATATCATTACCGGTAAATTAACGCCGGCCGGGGTGGAGTTTCTCATCAAGAACGGCCGCAACCCGGAGTTGGCTGCCCTTATGAAACAGGAGGGGGCCGTCGAACCCCATTTCACCACAATTCGCCTGGAGGATAAGGATCTTTTGAGCCGGTTGGACGCTCAGGGCATCGCCTATACCGCCCGGCTGGATCGAACCTGGCTGACCTCGCTCCTATCCTGGCTTCTCCCCATGCTGATTCTGATCGGCGTTTGGGTCTACTTTATCCGCAAGCTGGGCGCCGGGGCCGGCGGCGGCCTCATGTCCATCGGCAAGAGCAAGGCCAAGTTCTATGTGGAAGATGAGACGAAAGTCACTTTCAAGGATGTGGCCGGTGTGGACGAGGCCATTGAGGAGCTGCGGGAGATCATTGAATTCCTTCAGAATCCTGGGAAATTTCAATCACTGGGCGGCAAGATTCCCAAAGGCGTGCTCCTGGTGGGACCTCCGGGCACGGGCAAGACCCTGCTGGGCCGGGCCGTGGCCGGGGAGGCCGGGGTGCCTTTCCTGAGCCTTACCGGCTCTGATTTTGTGGAAATGTTTGTGGGTGTGGGGGCGGCCCGGGTCAGGGACCTTTTTGCCCAGGCCGAGGAGAAAGCCCCCTGTATCATCTTTATTGATGAGTTGGACGCCATCGGCAAGGCCCGCAGCGTCAGCCCCATTACCGGCGGCCACGAAGAGCGGGAAAATACCCTCAACCAATTGTTGTCGGAGATGGACGGCTTTGACACCCGCAAAGGGGTGATTATCATGTCGGCCACCAACCGGCCCGAGATTCTGGATCCGGCCCTGATCCGGCCCGGCCGCTTTGACCGCCAGATTTTGGTGGACCGGCCCAGTCTGAAGGGACGGGAGGATATCCTCAAGGTGCATGTCCGGGGCGTCAAGCTGGCCGAGGACGTGAATCTCAACACCATCGCCGCCCGGACGCCGGGCATGGTCGGCGCAGATCTGGCCAATATTGTCAATGAAGCAGCCCTCTTGGCAGCCCGCAAAAACAAAAGTGCGGTGTCCATGAAGGATTTCGAGGAAGCCATCGACCGGGTCATGGCAGGACTGGAAAAGCGCAATCGGGTCATGAATCCCCGGGAAAAGGAGATTGTCGCTTATCACGAAACCGGCCATGCCCTGGTGGCCCAGTCCGTACCGACCGCGGATCCGGTGCATCGGGTCTCCATCATCCCGCGGGGTATCGGCGCCCTGGGCTACACCCTGCAGCTGCCCACCGAAGACCGCTATCTCATGACCAAATCGGAGCTGGAGGACCGGCTGGCGGTACTCCTGGGCGGCCGGGTAGCCGAAGAGCTGGTGTTTCAGGAGGCTTCCACCGGGGCCCAGAACGATCTCTATCGGGCCACGGACATTGCCCGCAGCATGATCCGGGAATATGGCATGAGCGAGAAATTGGGACCGGTCACCTTTGAACGGGAGCGGCGGCCTTTGTTCCTGGAAGCCATGATGCCGCCATCGGCCAAGGATTACAGCGAAGCGACGGCCCAGGAGATCGACCAGGAGGTTACCGCGCTGGTGCGCCGGGCCTATGACCGGGCCCAGAACATCCTGGCAGGGAAGCGGGAAGTCCTGGATCAGGTGGCCAAGACCCTGCTGGAGAAGGAAATTCTGGAGGGGGATGAGCTGCGGCAACTTCTGGCGAAAACAGCCGCAAGCTGAGGGCCTGTCTGGCCGGACCGAGGCCGGTCCGGCCGTCGCCCCGGGTTATGACGGCTTGCCGCGCATGCTGCCGGTAGAGGTATGGTAATATGAGCCCCAAACCACCCCGGACGGTCTTTGTCTGCCAGCAGTGCGGCTTCCAGACCGGCAAGTGGTTGGGGAAATGCCCGGAGTGCCAGGCCTGGAGTTCGTTTGTCGAGGAAATAATCACGCTGGAGCCGGGCCCTTTTAGAAAACCGGGAGGAAGCGGGCGCAGCCAGCCCATCCCGCTCCTGAGCCTGGCCGCCTCGCCCGAAGACCGGTGGGCCACCGGCTTCGGGGAATTTGACCGAGTCGTGGGTGGTGGGGTAGTGCCGGGTTCGGTGATCCTCCTGGGTGGTGATCCCGGTATCGGCAAATCCACGCTCATGCTTCAGGTTCTGGACCGCCTGTGCGGGCGGCATACCCCCGGTTTGTATATCTCCGGTGAAGAGTCCGCCGCCCAGCTCAAGCTGCGGGCCGACCGCCTGGGTATTGCCTCGCCCACCCTGCTGGTGGCCACCGAAACCTGTCTGGAAAACATCCTGCAGCTGTTGGAGACCAACCGACCCAGGTTTTTGGTCCTGGATTCCATTCAGACCCTCTATGCGGCGGCGTTGCCGGCTACACCCGGTTCCCTCACCCAGGTGCGAGAGACGGCCTTTCAATTAATCCAGGTTGCCAAAAAAAGCCAGATTCCCATCTTCCTCATCGGCCACGTGACCAAAGAGGGGGCTATTGCCGGTCCCAAAGTCCTGGAACACATGGTGGACACGGTCCTCTATTTTGAAGGGGACCGTTCCCAGACCTATCGTCTCCTGCGCACCGTCAAGAACCGCTTCGGCCCCAGTCAGGAATTAGGGGTTTTTGAGATGCACGATACCGGTCTCACGGATGTGGCCAACCCCTCTGCCCTGTTCTTGTCGGAAAGGTCGCTGGAAGCGCCGGGGTCAGTGGTGGTGGCCAGCATCGAGGGCTCCCGGCCCATCCTGGTGGAGGTCCAGGCCCTGGTAACCCCGACCAATCTGGGGATGCCTCGCCGTCAGACCAGCGGCGTCGAGGCCGGACGGCTGTCCCTTCTGGTGGCTGTCCTGGAAAAACGGTTGGGCCTGAATTTCAGCGGCCAGGATATCTTTGTCAACGTTGCCGGCGGCGTCCGCCTCAACGAACCGGCTGCGGACCTGGGTATTGTGGCCGCCTTGACGTCGTCCCTGTTGGACCGGCCGGTGGCGGGCGATACCCTGGTCTTCGGAGAAGTGGGGCTCACCGGTGAAGTCCGCACTGTCAGTCAGGCGGACCTGCGCCTCAAGGAAGGGGTAAAACTGGGCTTCCGACGGGCTCTGCTGGCGCGCCGGCGCCCGGACCAGGCTCTCAACTGCGGCGAGCTGCAGGTTATCGAAGTCGGCCGGGTGCAGGAAGCCTTGGCGCAGCTGTTTGGCCCGGGTCTGCCAGGCTGCTAAACATACAGCAAATATTGCTCTCGCTGCTGCCGGAAAGCGGCCAGCCCGGCCTGCCACTGCTCCGCCAGGAGTGAAGCCGGCACTTGGGCGCTGAGTCCCTCCCGGATAGCGGGATCTCCGGTTAAAAGGTCGAAAGGCAGGCGGTCGTAGACGTATTCATAGGGGGGTTGGCGCCACTGGAAGTGGTCCGGATATAATGCCAGGATAACCTGCAACAGGGCCAGGGTGGTCAGATAGGGTTGATAGGCGTGGCGGTCCGTGACATGAAGCTGCCAGCCGCCGCAGACGGAGCCAGCCCATTTGTGGAAGGTGGGCTGGAACCAGGTCTCCCGGAAGATGACGCCGGGCAGTTCAAAGCGACGTGTGAGTTCGGCAGTAACGGCGAAGGGATCAATAAAAGGCGCGCCACAGAGTTCAAAGGGCCGGGTGGTACCCCGGCCTTCCGAGAGGTTGGTGCCTTCCCACAGGACCTGGCCAGGGTAGACGATGGCTGTATCCAACGTGGGCAGGTTGGGGGACGGCAGGACCCAGGGCAGGCCGGTGGCGTCAAAGTACTGGGAGCGGGACCAGCCCTCTACCGGCAAAATCTCGAGATCGCAGTGAATCTGGCCGACGTCGTTATAATACCGGGCCAATTCTCCCAAAGTGAACCCGTGGCGCATGGGCAGGGGGTAGGGGCCGACGATGGAGGCCATTGCGGGCTGCAGCATATTGCCCTCTACCTGGAGGCCGCCGATGGGGTTGGGCCGGTCCAGGATAATGACTTTTTTGCCTTGTCGGGCTGCGGCTTGCATGGCGTAGGCCATGGTGGCGGCAAAGGTATAGACTCGGGTGCCCACATCCGGCAGGTCTACCAACAGGATATCGAGGCGGTCCAGACTCTCGGCCGTGGGCTGGAGGCGTTCGCCGTAGAGGCTGAAGACCGGCAGGCCGGTGATGGGGTCGCAGCCGTCGGCGGAGGCCACCATATTATCCTGTTTTTCCCCCCACCAGCCGTGCTGGGGACTGAACAGGGCCCGCACCTGACCGGGAAAGCGTTTGGCCAACTCCGGCCACAGGGGCCGCCAGCCCGGACCGACCGTGGCCTGATTGCAGAGCAGGCCCAGGCGGGCCGAGCGCACCTCAATGGGAGGGTCGGCCAGCAGCCGCAGAAAGCCTATGGTTGTGCCCATAACCATGCCATGGCGCCGCTAAAATTCCGCCTCTTCCCGTTTGACCACCGGCCGCATCAGCAAGGCCACATCATGGGTCATGCCGTCTTTGCGCAGGAAATAGTCATCCAGGATGCATTTCATCTCAAAGCCCTTGGATTTAAAGGCTTTTAACACGCCCTTATGCTCGGTCAGGACTTCAGCCTTGAGGATCTGCAGGTTTTCCAATTTGGCCAGATTAATCAACTCGTCCAACATCAGGGATCCCAACCCCTGGTTCCGGAAGGGGCGGGAGACGAAAATGCGGATTTCGCCGATGTGCTTGCTGGCGTGTTTGCCCCGGTGCAAGGTGGCGTCGGCGATCAGGGAGTTATCCTCCATGTTGATCGCCACCAAAGGCAGGACTTTCTGGTAATTAATGTGATCGATCCAATAATTTATCAGTTTTTCGTCTTTGACATTCTGTTTTAAGAAACGGGTATCCTCATCCGGCGCTTCCAGGAAGAGTTTGCGCAGGTTTTCCCGATCCTGACTGTTCAGAAAGCGGAACATGATCCGCTGGCCATTCTTCAAAGTGATAAACTTTCGATAGGTCACATAATTTATCATGGCGGGCCTCAATACGATTAATCTTCTGCCTGTATCATAGACTATCGGCGGAATATGTCAACCGGTTGGACGGGCAGGAGGCGACCGGGGCCACCATGGGCTGCACCGGCCCAGCCGTTGCCCTGGCCAGGCAGAAATGCCCCAATTAGTGTCCATCCGGAAACTCTCCCGACGTTTTTCATTATGCCTCGAGCATGAACTCGGGATAGATTTATCGTGTTGATAATATTAATTTAATACCCCTCACCCAAACCCTCTCCCCGCAAGCGGGGCGAGGGATTTAAGGACTTTCCGGATGAAGACCAATTAGGCTTTTCCGCCCGCCGCCGGCTTGACAAAAGTCGGCTGGTGACGCAGTATTAAAAAGTTATGCCGCAAGAGCCCAGGCCACCCCAGCAGAATTGGTTTGAACGCCACCCCACAGTTACGCTCGTCGCTGTTTTGGTGGTGTTGCTGTTTATCCTGACCGTGAGTGCCGAAATGATCCTGGCCTGGCGGCAGCCCGAAGTTCACGCCGGCATCCAGAGGTATATCCGTCTGCGGGAATATCGGCCGCATTTTTCGCAATATATTGTCCCGCCGGCGGCGGAGCTGGCCCTGGCCGACAATCTGGAGAGTAAGCCTTATCTCTTGCGGATCGATGGCAACGGCTTTATCATCCCCTCCCGGATTCATGCCGAGCCGGATCTGAGCCTGGTCTTTTTGGGGGGCTCCTCCACGGCTTGCGGTTATATGAGGGAAGAGGAACGCTTTCCCTACCTGGTGGGGCGCTTCCTGGAGGACAAGACCGGCCAGAAAGTGAACTCCTACAACAGCGGCGTTGGCGGCAATAATTCCCTGCATTCCCTCAATATCCTGATTAATAAGATTATTCCCCTGAGGCCAACTATCGTCTTCCTGTGCCACAACATCAATGACCTGACCATGCTCCTCTTGGAGGGGACCTATTGGTCGGACAATCCCTCCCGTTCCCAGATCGTCGCGGTCAAACCCACCATCGGCGGCAGTCTGCGGGAAATCCGGGATCTGCTCCTCCCCCACCTGACCCGGGAGGTGGATCAGCTCCATAAGGCCTTGAAGCAGAAGCTGCGGCGTCAGAAGAGTCCCCCAGCCGATGAGTTTGCCCGGGTCCGCGGCCGGACGATCCAGTATGAAGAAGCCCGGCTGCGCCAGGCGTTCCGGGCCAACCTGCAGCTGTTCATCGCCATCTGCCGCCAGCACCGGCTGCAGCCGGTCCTGATGACGCAGGCGCATCGTCTCAAGGAAAATCCCGATCCAATCATCCAGTCATCCCTACGAGACTTGGAACAACAGCAAGGGCTGTCGTATCAGGAATATCGTCGGCTGTTCCTGGCTTTGAACGATGAGATTCGGTCCGCCGGACGGGAAAACGGGGTTTTGGTCATTGATCTGGCCGCCGCCATCCCCTTGGAAAAGGAATATCTTTATGATATCGTACATTTCACTGCTCAGGGTTCCCGGCGGGCGGCTGAACTCATTACTCAGGCACTGCTTGGCCAGATGCAGACCGGACCTCTCCATTAACCACTAACTCGGCTAGCTCTGCAGAAGATAGGTAAGGTATGCCTGAACCGTTCTCCCCTCTGAAGACGTACGAAACAATGTGCGTCCTGGCCCTGGTCAGCCTGCTGGCGGGATTATGGTTTGGCCAGCCGATTTTGCTTTATCTGGCCGCCCTGCTGCTCTTTGTAACGTTATTGGTCAAACCGGTGGCCACCCGGCTGGCCAAGCTTTGGCTGCAGTTTGCCCAATTCTTAGGAAATATCAATGCCAAAATTATTCTGACGTTGATTTTTTACCTTATTCTGACCCCCATCGCCCTGCTCTACCGCCTGTGGCGGGGCGATGCCCTGGGAATTCATCGGCGCCAAAGCCAGCCCCACAGTCATTGGCACCGGCGGGACCATATGTATCAAAAGGCAGATCTGGAGAAGGCCTGGTGAGGCGGGAGAAAAAAAATGTGTCACTCTGGCAGGCCAGAAACAATTTCCGCGGGTGCCCAGGCAGGCGCCGGATTCTTGACCACCAGCCGCTGATTGCTTATCCCTCTTATGTATATTTTAGGCATTTCCGCTTTTTACCATGACGCCGGGGCGGTGCTTCTGGAGGATGACCGGATCGTGGCTGCGGCCCAGGAGGAGCGTTTTACCCGGAAAAAGCATGACCCCTCCTTCCCGGGCCACGCCATTCGCTTTTGCCTGGCCCAGGGCGGGGTAAAGCTGTCAGACTTGGCCGCCGTGGCTTTTTATGATAAGCCCTTCCTCAAGTTCGAGCGGCTCCTGGAAACGTATTATGCTTTTGCGCCCCGGGGGCTCAAGTCCTTTCTGGCGGCCATGCCGGTGTGGATCAAGGAGAAGCTGCTCCTGAAAAACCTGATTCTGACGGAGTTGGCCGAGATCGGCGGGTTGGACAAAAAGGCCAAAAACGGCCTGAACCTGCTGTTTCCGGAGCACCACCTCTCCCACGCGGCCAGCGCCTTTTACCCGTCGCCGTTTCCGGAGGCGGCCATATTAACCATTGACGGCGTGGGCGAATGGGCCACGGCCTCCATCTGCCACGGCCAGGGCAAGGACATCACCATCCTGCAGGAATTGCGCTTTCCGCACTCCTTGGGCCTGCTCTATTCTGCCTTTACCTATTACCTGGGATTTAAGGTCAACTCCGGCGAATATAAGCTCATGGGTCTGGCCCCCTATGGCGACCCGACGTCGCCGCAGGTGCAGGAGTACGTCGCTGTGATCAAAGGCCATCTGGTGGAGGTGCAACCGGACGGCTCGCTGTGGCTGGACCTCAGCTATTTTGACTATGCCACCGGCTTGCGGATGGTGAAAGAGCAGCGCTGGCAGGAACTCTTCGGCTTTCCCCGGCGCCGGCCGGAAGATGAACTATTGCCGGAGCACTGCAACCTGGCCCTGGCCATCCAGAAGGTCACCGAAGAGATTGTCCTGAACATGGCCCGGGAGGCCCAGCGGCTGACAGGCGCCCGTCATCTCTGCCTGGCCGGGGGGGTGGCGTTGAATTGTGTGGCCAACGGCAGGTTAGTAAAAGAAAAGCTCTTTGAGGAGATCTGGATTCAGCCGGCCGCCGGGGATGCCGGGGGGGCACTGGGTGCGGCGTATTGCGCCTATCACATCCACGCCGGGCACGATCGGGTCTGCCGTCAGCCCGACAGTATGCAGGGCTCCTATCTGGG
>CALGOE010000245.1 GCA_937958145.1 uncultured Desulfobacca sp. | reverse complement strand
CCGGTTTCTGCCCCTCTCCCAAAGGCACTTTGCCAACCCCCTGCCAGGCTTGCCGCGCCGCTCAAACCTGGTCTCCCCAGCCCATGGCCGGATACCCATGACCGACAACCTGCCTGACGCCGACGCCTGCTGCCCCGGCTGCGGCAGCAGGCTGGACGTGACAGTTCACGCCGAAGTGATTTACGACGGCCGGATCTGGTGCCGGGCTTGCCGGCGCTATGGGCCCGTCCTGGAGGCGACCCGGGCGTTAGAGGAACTGCAGGAGTGGGCGGCCCGCCTCTGCGCCGCCTTTGGCCAAGAACCGGTGACGGTTCTGGAAAATCCAGCGGCCCGGACCGATTGGCGCCTCTACTGGCACGACGACACCTGCCTTCTGGCGGAAGCCTACCATCAGCAGCGGGCCATCCTCCTCTATCCCCCCGGGCAGAGGCTGACAACCCTGTGCCACGAACTGGCCCACCTCTTCACCTGTCAGGATCACACCCCGACCTGGGCCCAGACCTTTGCCGACCTGATCTCCTGGGTGAAGGGCAATCTTCCTTAATGCCCCTACCTGCTGCTTGCCTGGGCCCTTATAACTCGCCGACAGCGGGGAGGCAGGCCGGCACGGCCTCATTAATCCGATCCGGCAGATTGTAGCCACAAAAATAGTAAGGAAGGGCACAGGCCGCCTCCTGGTAGACCAAATAGTGGCAACGGCCGCAACATTCGGGAATCTCATCGACACAGGAAAAGGGCAAACCAAAGCGGCCGGCCCGGAAATCATCAATGTTTACCATGTGCTCTCCAACCTCTGTTTGCTGCCCCGGCGGGCGGGCACCTGCCCATCCCTGAGCAGCAACCGCCGTCAATGGCGTTGATCCCGCCTCCTTAGCCTATTTTTCAATTCATTACCTGAAATCATTGCTGTCCGGCAACGTTTTTTTAGAGCGGTGGACACCGCCAGCACGAGTCTTTGCTGCGCCTCATTGTGTCATTCCGAGAGAGCGGAGCGACCGAAGGATCTGAGATCCTTCACTGTGCTCAGGATGACAGGGGGAAGGAACCCCTGTGTGGATGGTTTTTTGCTTTTTGGTATTCTTTTTAAGTCGTGCAAGAAGTCTGCCGGACACTAATGATTACCCCATTACTCCATCCCCACCGGGTCCACATCAATGAGCATGGTGACGGCTGAGCCGAGTTTTTGGGCGGCCCAGGCCCGGACCGCGGCCAGGGCAGTGGCCAGGGGGTGGCGGCCATAGCTTTTCAGCAGGAGGTGCCAGCGGTAATGGTCTTTGAGACGGGGGCGGGGGGCCGGGGCCGGGCCCAGAAGCCGGAGATGGGCTGCAAGGTCAGAGGCAGTGCTGAGCAACTGCAGGTGGCGGGCGAGGGCTGAGGCGGCTGCGGCGACCTTGTCGGCCTTCTTGCTTTGCAGGGTCAAGAGGGCCAGCCGGGTAAAGGGCGGGTAGCCCAGTTGGCGGCGGGCGGCCAGTTCGGTCCGATAGAACGTCTCATAATCGTGATGCAGGGTAGCCTGCAAGGCCGGATGGTCCGGGTGAAAGGTCTGGATCAGGACCTGGCCCGGAGTGTCGCCCCGGCCGGCCCGGCCGGCCACCTGGGTGAGGAGCTGAAAGGTCCGCTCACCGGCGTGATACTCAGGAAAGTACAGGCTGAGATCCGCCAGGACCACGCCCACCAGGGTCACTTGGGGAAAATCATGCCCTTTGGTGATCATCTGCGTACCGATGAGGATGTCCAGGCGGTGCTGACGCAGATCCTCCAGGATAGCCCTGGCTTTGCGGCTGGTGGTGGCGGTATCCCGATCCAGGCGGGCAACCCGGGCCTGGGGAAAAAGGGCCTGGACTTCTTTTTCCAGACGCTCGGTGCCCAGACCATGGTATTTCAGGGCCGCAGACTGGCACTGAGGGCAGAACTCCGGGATGTCTTCCTGATAGCCGCAGTAGTGGCAGCGCAGCTTACCGGCCTGCCGATGCATGGTGAGGGTAACGCTGCAGGCGGGACACTCCCGGGTATGGCCGCAGAAAAGGCAGAAATAGACATTGGCATAGCCCCGGCGATTGAGGAAGAGGAGGGCCTGCTCGCCCCGGGCCAGGGTCTCTTTGAGGGCCAGGCGCAGGGGGGCGCTGAGAATGGGGCGCCGCCGCCCCTCCCGTTGTTGGCGCAGGTCTATGAGGTGGATCTGAGGCAGGGGCTGGGGCGTTACCCGCTCAGGCAGGGCAAGATAGCGGTACGTGCCCTGCTCGGCCCGGTAGTAGGTGGTCACCGCTGGCGTCGCCGATCCCAGGACGACGACGGCCCGGGATAAATACCCCCGATAGAGAGCTGCATCCCGGGCCTGATAGGGGAGGCCGCCTTCATTTTTATAGGCCGGGTCATGCTCCTCATCCACGACGATGAGGCCCAGGTTCTTGACCGGGGCAAAGACCGCCGAGCGGGCGCCGACCACGATCTGTCGCTCTCCCGCGGCCAGGAGACGCCACTGCTCCAGGCGGGCGCCGGAAGAGAGACCGCTGTGCAGCAGGGCCACCCGCGGGCCGAAGCGGGCCTGAAAGGCCATGGCCACCGGATCAGTGAGGGCGATCTCTGGCAGGAGCACCAATACCCCCCGGCCCGCCTCCAAAGCTGCGGCCGCAGCCTGCAGATAGACCTCGGTCTTGCCGCTGGCCGTGACGCCGTGCAGCAGAAACGGCGCAAAAGCCTCTCCTGCCAAGGCGGTGGTCATGGCCGCGACGGCCTGCTCCTGGGCCGGACTCAAGACCAGGGGGGAGGTAGAGTTGTCCACCACCGGTGGGATTACCTCGGGAGGCCGCCGGGGCTGGCTGGCCAGAGTGATGTACCCCTGCTCGGCCAGGCGGCGCACCGCGGCATAGGGTTGGGGGATCTCCCGGGCCAACTCCGAAAGGGCACAACTGCCCTGCTCGCCCAGATAAGCCAGGATGGCCCCGGCCTTCGGGCCCAGGCGCGACTTGGTTTCAGAACGGTTCTCCGGCGCCAAGATCACCCAGCGTTCCTGAGGCGGCGACTGGCCCCGGGGCGGGTCCGGGATGGCCGTCTGCAGGACCTCGCCCAGAGGATGGTGATAATAATCAGCCAGCCATTGATAGAACTGGAGGAGGTCGGCGTCGAAGCGGGGCAGGGGATCGAGGATGGCCAGCACCTCTTTGAGCGTCCCGGCGGGTATCTCGGCGGCCGGCCCCAGGAGATAACCCACCAGCCGCCGACGGCCCACCGGCACGAGGACAGCCTGCCCGGGTTGGGCCGTGGCAGCCAGCTCCTCGGGCAGCCGATAGGTCAAGGGGTGCGCCAGGGGCAAGGGGACGGCCACGTCTACCATCGGACCGAGCTGGCCAACCGCCTCTTTCGGCTCAGTCCTGGGCTCAGGGTTCACCGTTCACCTGAAAAGAGGGGCCAGGGGCCAGGGTTCAGGGGCCAGGAAAGAGGGGAGAGGAAAAAAGGAAAAGGGATAACTATTAACCATTGCCCCCTGACTATTCCTAAAAGGAGTTGGAGCGGATACCGAAGATGTCCTGATAGGCAACGGTCAGGACGCACAAGGTATAGGGAAAGGTGACCAACAATCCCAACCCCAAGAGCAGCAGGCCGCCCAGATTAATGAGGCACAGGACCAGGAGGAAGCCCAAGACCTCGAAGAAACGCCGGTGCACCGTCTTGCGGCTCAGTTCCATGGCCGGCCAGAAATCCAGCCTGCGGTCAATGATGAGCCAGGTGGTAAAGGCATAGCCGGCAATCAGATAAAGACCTGGCAGAATCAGCAAAAGGAGGCCGACGCTGATGAAGATGGACGAAACGACGCTGTAGAGCAGCAGGGGCAGGAGATAAGCAAAACCTTTGGTAAAATCATTGACCTCGGTGGGTTGCTGGCGGAGCAGCTTCATGGCGACGATGAGAAGGCCGGCCCAGAGCGGCGGCCCCACTACATAGGTCAAGGCCTGGCCCAATCCCGGGAACTTGTTCAGGGCCAAAATCACGATGAAGGCCACAACGCTGAAGCCGATAAACCCCACCGCATTCTGTTTAAACAGTTCCCAACCGGCCTTGAGATAATAGCCGGTGCGGATATGGTAATCAGGAATGGCGTCTTCCAATCTGATGAGCGTCTCATTGGGCATGGCGCGGCTCCTTAAGTAATCAGGGAAAAGGGATCAGTGATGGAGATCAAGACATTCTATAGTTCTCTCCCTCACGTGCTGATGTCATGGTATCACAGAAAGGCGGAGATAGGAAAGTCAAAGGTAGAGGGCGGGCCGTGCCCGTCATTTTCCGCCGACCTGCCCCTACGGCCCTGAGCCGCCGACCTGGAGGTCGGCGCTACCAGTTTTCCCCCGCGGTTCCGGCCCCACCATTGTCTGCCAGGCGAGACTTCGAGGCACAATGCGGCGGCCGCAGGCCGCCCTCTAAGATATTCCCTTTTCCCTTTTCCCTCATCCCTGGCTCCTGCTTTGGCCCCTGGTTAAAGAATAAACGGCGGCCATGGGCCGCCCTATATACCTAACCCCTGGCCCCTAATCACTGACCACTAACCACTAACCACTGCCCACTACCTCCGCCCCTGCTCCCGGAACTGGCGCACCTGGTACATGAAGGCTTCCATGCGGGTGCGGGTATTGGTCTGTTCCTGGCCGTCGTAGGCCAGGTTGAGGAAGGGGATATTACCGTGCTCTTCCCGGAAGCGTTTGAACAGGGCGTTGACCACAGTGCCGGGCATGCAGGTGAAAGGCATGATGTTGACCAGGCCGGAGACGCCCTTTTTGACGAAATCCCTGGATTTGCCGATGCTGAGGATGGCTTCGCCTTCGAAGGAGACGTCCAGGTAGCCGGCGGCGTTGGCAATGGTCTCGGCGATGGCAGGTTCATGCAGGTTTTTCAGGCCGCCCTGGAAGATTGCCATCAGGCGGTGTTCGTCTTTTATTTGGACCCGCTCCGTCAGGAAGACCTGGAGGAAGTTTTTCCATTTGCGCAGTTGCCAGGCCCGGCGTTTGGCGGTGTAATTGACGTAGAGGAGCCACTCGCTGATGGGGGCCATCCAGACTTCGCCGCCCAGGGCTTCGATCTCCCGCACCGTGTCTTCGTTGGAGAAGGTGTTGGCCCGGGTGTAGATTTCGCCGACCACGCCCACGACGGGTTTGTCCCGCAGGCCGTTTCTGGAGACGGCCTCAAAGGCCTGGCGGGCCCGGCGCAGGGTGGCCTCCAGGTCGCCCCGATCCCGCAAGGTCTGGTAGACCTGCTGCAGGAACTGGGCATAAACCTGGTCCGCGTCGCCGGGGTAGCGCTCATAGGGCCGGGTTTCCCGGACCTTCTTTTCCAGCAGGTCGATGGCGACGACGCCCTGCCAGGCAATGCGGGTGAAATCATCACCCACCATGCCAACCTCTTCATATAGGGTCTCGGTCTGGTTGGGGGCGATGATGGGCACCTGGGGGAAGCCCAGCTCGTCCAGGATGAGCCGTTGCAGACGGTTGTACTGGCCGAAGCGGCAGGGACCGTCGCCGCTGGGCATGAAGAAGGCGCTCTTGTCCGGATCGAAATCCGGCCGCTGGGTCATCTTGGCCATATCGCCGGTGGTGAGGATGAGGGGGTAGCACTCTTTGCCGGAGGTCAGACGCCGGCCCCAGACCAGGGTCTCCTGGTCCGACGGCGGCAGCAGCTCGGCGTCGGTGCCGCAGGCCTGGAAGGCCGCGACCAGGGCCAGGGCATGGTCGGTCATGGGCGGCAGATAGACCTTGCGGCGCTGCGGGTTGGCCACCCGGACGGTGATGGACGGCCGGGAATGCAGCGCCGAGGCCGGCGGGACGTTCTTGAGGCTGTCCAGGAAGGCCTCCAGCCGGGTGATGGCGCCGACGTCGGCGGAATGTTCGTCGATCTCGATCTCCAGGAAGGGTTTGCCCCGCATCATGTCCTTGAAAAAGTGCTGGATAAAGGAATCGGGGCCGCAGCTGAAGTTGGTGACATAGACGGCATGGAGCCGGGTATCCTGGCGGATGAAGTCGGCCGCGGACAGAATCTTTTGTCCGAACCGCCAGTACATGGGCTTGATTTCGGCCAGGGCCCGGGCCTCATCCAACGGCAGGAAGTCCATGGGGATGGCCAAAACGCCGAGCTGCCGCAGTTTGCGGGGCAGATTGAGGTTCATGCCGCAGTCAAAGCCGTTGTAAGGCCGGCTGACGATGACCATGGCCTGTTCCCCCGGCCGCAGGTTCGCCAGAATCTCCCGCCCCCGGGCCTGGAGTTTGGCATAAAAGGCCTTTTGGGCCGCTTCGGCCGCGCGCAGAGCCCGGTTGACGGCAAAGGGCGAGACGCCCAACTCTTTGCCCAGGGCTTGCAGGGAGCGGCGCAGGAGGCGGGGCCCCCGGCCGAAATAGAGGACCGGCGTCAGCAGTCTGGCGCCGTGGGCGCTAAAGTCAATGGTGGCCGGGACTGTATAAGCCAGGGTCTGGGCCAGGGGGCAGACCAGACCCTGGGCGATTTCCGGATTGTTATGGGGCAGATCAATGATGCTGGGGAGAAAGATGGTCTTGACGCCTTTGGCCAGGAGGTCCAGGATATGCCCGTGGGCCACCTTGACCGGGTAGCAGGTCTCCGCCGCCATGCACTCGACGCCCTTATGAATGACCGCCTTATTGGTTTTTTGGGAATAAACCACGCCATAGCCCAGGGTCTCAAAAAAGGTGCGGAAAAAGGGCATCATCTCCTGGAAGAACATGGCCCGGGGCAAGCCGATGACGCCCCGTTTGCCGGCGCCCGTGGGCTCGGGGCCGTAGAGCCAGTCGTCCCGCTCCTGGAAGAGGTCGGGCAGGTCGGCCAGTTGCTGGTCCCGGCGGACCTCGTATTTTTCGCAGCGGCCGCCGTAAAACAGGGGCTTTTCGCCGCTGATCTTCACCTGGCGGATCTCGCAGGTGTTGGGGCAGCCCTGGCACTCAAAGGATGAAATGGTATATTCCCGGTTGACCAGATCAAAGCCTTTGAAGCTGGATTTCTCCCAGGTCCGCTCCCGCATGGCTAAAATCGCGGCGCCGATGGCGCCGGTGACGTCGTGGTGCGGCGGCACGGTGATCTTTTTACCGGTGACCGCCTCAAAGGCGGCCACAATGCCCCGGTTGGCCGCGGTGGCGCCCTGGTAGAAGACAGTATCGCCGACGCGGCGTTCTTCTTTGACCTTATTGAGGTAATTGTAGACGATGGAGTAGGCCAGACCGGCCACCAGGTCTTCTTTGGCCGCGCCCTGCTGCTGGTGATGCACCAGGTCTGACTCCATAAAAACCGTGCAGCGTTCGCCCAAGGGCACCGGCTTCTGGCTCTGCAGGGCCAGACGGCCGAACTCTTCTTTGATGGCGATGCCCAGTTTTTCGGCCTGTTCTTCCAGGAAAGAGCCGGTGCCGGCAGCGCAGACCTTGTTCATCATAAAATCGACGATGGCGCCGTTTTCCAGAGCAATGAATTTGGAATCCTGACCGCCGATCTCAAAGATGGTATCCACGTCGGGGTTGATGGCCGCCGAAGCGGTGGCCTGGGCGGTGATCTCGTTGCGCACCAGATCGGCGCCGATGAAATCTGCAGTGAGGTAGCGGCCGGAGCCGGTGGTGGCCGCGCCCAGGATGGTCAAACGGTCGCCGAACTTGGCGCCGATGCGTTTTAACCCCTCGGTCACCGCCTCCAGGGGCCGGCCGGCGGTCATGAGGTATTCCCGGGCCAGCACCCGCATCTGAGGATCAATGACCACCACGTTGGTGCTGATGGAACCGACGTCGATGCCCAGATAGCCTTCGGCCCGCTCGTCAGGGCCGATCTCCACCACCCGATAATGTTCCTCGGTCAAGGGTGCGGGCGGCTGCAGGGGCGGATGGTGCCGCTCTTCGCCCTGGGTCTGGGCCAGATAATCTGCCAGGGCCTGAATATTGAGGTGAAAATCCCGGGGGGGATTTTCCCGGGCCACCTGCACGGCGCCGATGGCCCCCAGGGAACAGAAGTGGGGCGGGATGATCAGTTCATCTTCGGCCAGGTCAAAAACGGTGCGGAAGGCCTGGCGCACCCCCAGGTTATGGGCCACTCCGCCCTGAAAAGCCACGGGCTTGTGAATGGTCTTGCCCTTGGCAATGTTGCTCTTCAGGTTGCGGGCCATGGCCAGACAGAGGCCGGCGATGATCTCGTAGTCCGGCGTCGCCCCCTGCTGCAGGTGGATCATATCCGTTTTGGCAAAGACGCTGCAGCGGCCGGCCACCCGGGGCGGGGTGGTGGATTTCAGGGCCAGGTGGCTGAACTCTTCGATGCTGTAGCCCAACCGGTGCGACTGTTGGTCCAAAAAGGAGCCGGTGCCGGCGGCGCAGAGGGTATTCATGGCAAAATCAACAATAATGAGGCCGCCTTGGGGATCCTGATCCAAGAGGATGAGTTTGGCATCCTCGCCGCCCATGTCGATGACGGTCCGGGCCTGGGGCAGGAAGGTAAAGGTACCCCGGGCCTGGGCAATAACTTCGTTGACAAAGACCCCGCCCAGGGTCTGGGCCGGTACCTTGCCGCCGATGCCGGTGAAGGCGGCCAGGCGAAAGGCGTCAGGGCCAAAGTGCTGCTCCAATTCCTGCATTATTTTCAGGGCCGTCGGCAAAGGCTCGCCGTGGGTGCGCCGATAGTCCTCGTAGAGCACCTGGCCGGCCGCATCGAGAACCACTGTGTTGACACTTACCGAACCGATGTCCATGCCCAGATCAAACCGTGGCTTCATATATACGTCCTCAACTGTGATTCTACCGAGAGAATTTATGGCTACAGCGGCTGGAGTCAGGATTGCGCGAAAATATGGCGGTCGCCGGCCCCAGTCTGTCAGATTATCAAGCCTGGCCACCGGGCGCCGGTCTCATAAAAGGTAACGGGCGCCGATCTTTACTATATCCAATCAAAAGGATAGTCTGCAAGCAGGTTTTAGCTTCTCGGCCGGTGCCGAGAAGAACAATCCTCTGGGGCTTGGGACTGGAGCGGTGGCGCCGCTGCGGTTAAGCGGCGACGGTTTGATAAAAAATCTGCTCCTGATGGAAAGTGGCCCGCACCCGGCCTTGCTGCTCCAGAAAATGCAGGCGTTGGGCTACCTCACCTTCAGGCAGATGCAGCACGGCCGCCAGGTCGGCGGCGGTTTGCGGCCGCCTTGCCAGGCTGGCCAGGAAATCAGCGTCACTGAGATTGACTTCAGCATGGTGCGGGCGGCCGCCGGAGGCGATGACGCGGGCCTTGGCCCCCAGAAATGCTGCGGCTGCTGCCAGGGCTGCAGGGTCGACAGCCAGGGCATAGTCTTCCACCACCGGTCGCACCGCGGTGTTGAGATGGATCTCATCCGGCTCCAGAACCGCCAGGACGGCCTGAAAACGGGCAAGTTCCTGGGGAGTATCGTTGATACCGCGCAGGAGGAGAATTTCCAGCCAGATCTGGCCGGGAAATTCCCGGCGCAGGGCTTTGAGGCCGTCTATCAGGCCCGTTACCGTGACGCCGGCCGCCGGACGGTTGATTTTTTGGAACAAGGCCGGGGTGACCGCATCCAGGGACGGCAGGATGGCGTCAGCCTGACAGATTTCCTGCCGCACCTGGGGATCGGTGAGCAGCACGCCGTTGGTCAGCACCGCCACCGGCACCTTGGTCATTTCTTTGAGGCGGCCGATGATCTGCCCCAGACCGCGGTGCAGCGTCGGCTCACCGGAGCCGGCGAGAGTAATGTAATCGGGCTCCGGGTTGCCGTCGGCAAAATAGGCCTCCAGCTCCGCCAGAATGGCCGCAGTTGGGATATACTCCTGCCGTGCCAGGGTCTTGCGGGTTGTGCGCCCGACCTCACAATAGATGCAATCCAACGGGCAGGTCTTGGGCGGGATCAGATCCACCCCCAAAGACAGCCCCAACCGGCGGGAAGCCACCGGTCCGAACAGATAGGTCATGGTTGTCAGTTGTCAGTGGTTAGTGGTTAGTGGTCAGCGGCCAGGTGCTTGCCGCCAGAAGCCAGGGCCAGGGATAAAATCATTGTTGGGCCAGGCGGCATCTCATCTTTCAGATTATGGAAAACAGCCCAATAGTAGCACAGGCTTTCCAGCCTGTGCACCGCTGAACAGGCCAAAAGCCTGTTCCACCGATATTCATGCAGCAGCTTTGTCCCTAACCCTGCCCGGGTGCGTGGTCAGCGGCCAGCGGCCAGGTGCTTGCCGCCAGAAACCAAGTCCAGGGATAAAATCATTTTTAAGCCAGGCCGCGTCTCACCTTGCGGATTAGGGAAAACAGCCCAACTGGCAGCTGACGATCTTGATGCGCAGTTCGTTCAGCAACTCTCCCAGCCGGCTGCGGCTGATATTCAGTTCTTCTGCCAGTTTGAAAGCGGCGGCACAAGGGATCTTCCCTTCCGGCGCCGCCGCCTGGATGCGGGCCTTGATCTCTGCCATGGTCATGCCGACGTCTTACCTCCATGATCAAGCCAATGCAAAAAGAATAATTCTTTTGAAATATTGTACTGTATATCCCAGAATCATTCAAAAAGCAATAATTCCCCCTGGACCGGCGTCATTCTGCCATGCCGATCATGGCTGACGGGCAATGGCTGTTCTCCTCTGACCCCTGACCCCTGACCACTAAAAAACCCCGCCCGGCGGGGCCAGGCGGGGTGGCATTATACGGTTGACTTGCCGATGCTAATTGCGCCGGATGTTGTTGCGGATAAAGTCGATGATCTGGGTGGTAGTGGCCCCGGGGGTGAAGATTTCGGCAATGCCGCTGGCCTTCAGGGTCGGGATATCCTCTTCCGGGATGATGCCGCCGCCCAGGACCAGGATATCCTGCACGCCCTTTTCCTTGAGCAGTTCCGTGACCCGGGGGAAGAGGTAATCATGGGCGCCGGAGAGGCAGCTCATGGCGATGACGTCCACGTCTTCCTGAATGGCGGCGCTGACAATCTGTTCCGGGGTCTGCCGTAGGCCGGTGTAGATCACCTCCATGCCGGCGTCCCGCAGGGCCGCGCAGATGACTTTAATGCCACGGTCATGGCCGTCCAGTCCAGGTTTGGCGGCCAGAACACGGATTTTTCTTTCAGGCATACTCTCTCTCCTTCAATGATCGCCCGCCCTTAGACAAAGGGGGCCGCTTCGTATTCCCCAAAGACATCCCGCAGGGTGTCGCAGATCTCGCCCAAGGTGGCCATAGCCCGCACCGCGGCGAGGATGGGCGGCATGAGATTGGCGCCGGTCTGGGCAGCTTCTTTGACGCCGGCCAGGGCCTGGCTGACCGCAGCAGCATCCCGCTGGGCCTTCAGTTCTTTGAGCCGTTCGATCTGTTTATCCCGGACCGTGGGGTCCACCTTGAGGAGTTCCTTGGGTTTTTCTTCCTGGACCTGGAATTTGTTCAGGCCGACGATGATCCGTTCGTTGCTTTCGATCTCTTTCTGGTAGCGGTAGGCGCTCTCCTGGATCTCTTTCTGGATATAGCCCTTTTCAATGGCCACCACCGGTCCGCCCATTTTTTCAATGGTGTCAATATAGGCCTGGGCCCGGGCTTCGATCTCGTCGGTGAGTTTTTCGATATAATAAGAGCCGGCCAGGGGGTCGACGGTATCGGCCACGCCGGTTTCGTAGGCAATGAGCTGCTGGGTCCGCAGGGCCACCTGCACCGCCTGTTCGGAGGGCAGGGCCAGGGCTTCATCCATGGAGTTGGTGTGCAAGGATTGAGTGCCGCCCAAGACCGCGCTCATGGCCTGGAAGGCCACCCGGACGATGTTATTCAGGGGCTGTTGGGCGGTCAGGGTGCATCCGGCCGTCTGGGTATGGAAGCGCAGCATGAGACTGCGGGGATCCTTGGCACCGAAGCGTTCTTTCATGGTCTTGGCCCAAATGCGGCGGGCAGCCCGGAATTTGGCCACCTCTTCCAAGAAATCGGCATGGGCATTGAAGAAAAACGACAGCCGGGGACCGAAGGTGTCCACCGGCAGGCCGGCTTTGATGGCCGCGTCCACGTAGGCAAAGCCGTTGGCCAAGGTAAAGGCCACTTCCTGTACCGCCGTGGCCCCGGCTTCCCGGATGTGATAGCCGCTGATGCTGATGGTGTTCCATTGCGGCACTTCTTTGGAACAATATTCAAAAATATCGGTGATGATCTTCATGGAGGGGCGGGGCGGGAAGATATAGGTGCCCCGGGAAGAATATTCCTTCAGAATGTCATTCTGAATCGTGCCCCGCAATTTGTCATAACTGATATTCTGTTTTTCCGCCAGGACCAGATACATGGCCATGAGGATGGCCGCCGGCGAGTTGATGGTCATGGAGGTGCTGACTTTGTCCAGGGGAATGCCTTTGAACAGGGTCTCCATATCCCACAGGGAGTCGATGGCCACCCCGACCTTGCCGACTTCGCCTCGGGCCAATTCGTGGTCCGAGTCATAGCCGATCTGGGTGGGCAGGTCAAAGGCCACAGACAACCCGGTCTGGCCGGCATTAAGCAGGTAATGATACCGTTCGTTGGTCTCCTGGGCGGAGCCGAACCCGGCATACTGCCGCATGGTCCAAAAGCGGCCCCGATAGGCGGTGGGCTGCACACCCCGGGTATACGGAAAGTCACCGGGGAAGCCCAATTTCTCCATGTAGTCAAAATCCTCTAAATCCAGGGGCGTATAGACCCGTTCCACCGGAATGCCCGAAGTGTTGACAAAGGCCGGTTTGCGTTCGGGCATTTTTTGCAACGTTTTGGCGACTTTTTCCTCATACTTGGCTTTCGCCGCCTTAATGCGTTCCAAAGCTGACATACTCACTCCTTTTCTCCCGGATGAGCGGCGCGAAACTCACCCTTGTAGTTGGCACCAAGGTTGCCGCGGCCCGGAGAGGCAGCCGGGTTGGCGGCAGCGGGCGGCAATTGCAGCGAAATCGGCGCATTGGCTGAATTGCCACAGTATCAATATAGCCAAACTTCCATCCAGAGAAAACAAGAAAGTGGCGGCTGCCATACTTTCAACCCATTTGTGACACGGGCGGCCGAATATTTCCGACAGAGATGTCGTCCTGCCTGTGACAGCGCCAGGATCCCTATCTGGGCTTATAATACATCATCTGGCGGGCATAGAGCTGCATATTGTCCACCAGCATCTGCTGTCGTTCTATGGGCATGGGAGTAAACCCGGCGGCCGCCGCGGCCAGTTCCTGGACCTGGGCAACGGTATCGGCGCCGACGACGATGACGTCCACCGGCTGACTCAGGGCATATTGAATAAAATAAGGCAGGCCGGTCTCATAGAGCTCCACCAGAATACCCCGGCAGAGGACCTTCATGCCGATAACGCCCAAACCTTTGGCCGCCGCGTCCTGGGCCAAGGGCAGGAAGCTGCGGTGGTGGGGTTCCGCCGGGTTGACGGGCAACAGGACAGTATCAAAATCATAGGTGTCGATGGCCAACCGCAGGACGTCGGGATCGTGGTGGCCGGTAACGCCAATGAAGCGGGTCTTGCCCTCTTCTTTGGCCCGGTAAAAAGCCTCCAGGGCCCCGCCGGGGCGGCCGATGGCCCGCACCTCGTCTTTGGTCCGCAGGTCATGGACCTGCCAGAGGTCCAAATGGTCGGTTTGCAGGTTCTTGAGGGTGGTCTGCAGATGGGCTTCGGCCTCGGCCCGACTGCGGCCATGGGATTTGCTGGTCAGAAAGACCTGGTCCCGAAAGCCCTTGAGGCCGTGGCCCAGATAAACTTCGCTGTCGGCGTAAGCCCGGGCCGACTCAAAATAACGGATGCCGGCCGCCAGGGCCGCCTGAATGACCTGGTGGGCCTCCTGCTGCCGCCGATAGGTGCGCAGGATGCCTTCGCCGCCCAATCCCAGGGCGGTTACCTCCACTCCGGTGCGGCCTAACCAACGTCGGGGTAGATGCATGATTTTTCCTTTTTTGGGCACAGATGTTGACAAGCAGGCTGATGAAAGGTCCCGCCGCTCACCGGCCAGCGTTGATGTCAGGGAAAGATAATCATTCCGGCGGCGAGGGGCCAGGGTTCAGCCTTTCCCCCTTTATTATAGTATGTTAGAATCATTGTTATCCGTGAAAAATTAACAACCATCCGGGCAATCATGAAAAAATACCTCTCCTTCCTGTTGCGGCCCACCTATCTGACAGCGACGGTTCTCATCATCCTCCTGCATCTCCTCCTGATGGCGGTGCATCCCCGGTTTGTCCATAACCTGGAGATGATTTTTTATGACGCCATGTTCCAGCGTCGGGGACCGTTACCGGTGGGGCCGGAGGTGGTCATCGTGGCCATTGACGATGCCAGCGTCAAGGCCATCGGCCGCTGGCCCTGGTCCCGGCGGGAAATTATCCGTCTCCTGGAAGTGCTGACCCAGGCCAAGGCCCGGGTGGTCGGTTTCGATGTGATTTTTGCCGAAAAAGAGGAAGGACTGGACCGGGTCTTCTTATCCCGCCTGGAGCGGGAGCTGGCGCGATTTGCCCGCCAGGTGCCGGAGTTGCGGCCCTGGCTGCAACAGGAGTTGGCGGCCCTGGATCCTGATACGCAACTGGCCCAGATCTTCCACCGCCACGGCAATGTGGTGCTGGGCTATTATTTCCAGGGCTTGGCGAGTGTGGCCAGCGGTCATGATTCCTTTGGCCTGACGATAAACACAGATGTGATTAAATCATCCACGTATGATCTGGTTACCTGGACCTCGGTGCATTGCGCCCCCTGTCCACTGATAACCGCCTGGGGCGTGGAGACCAATCTGCCCCGACTGACGGCCGCCGCGGCCGACACCGGTTTTTTCAACGCCATGCCCGATCCCGACGGCGCCATCCGCGCAATGCCCCTGGTGGTGAGCTATCAGGACGAGCTCTACGCGCCACTGTCGCTGGCCATTTTGCAGCGCTATCTAAATGATCCGCCGCTGCAAGTAACCATAGGCAATTACGGCATCACCAACCTGGCCCTGGGGGCGCTCCGCCTGCCCGTGGATGATTACGGCCGCTTTCGCATCAATTTCCGGGGTCCGGCCAAGACCTTCCCGTATTATTCCTTTGTGGACGTGGTTTCGGGGCAGGTGCCGCCGGAGAAATTCCACGACCGCATCGTTTTGGTGGGCGCCACCGCCGTCGGCATCTACGATGTGCGGGTGACGCCTTTTTCCGCGGTCTTCCCCGGGGTCGAAGTGCATGCCAACGTCATCGACAACATCCTGCGCCAAGACTTTCTCTGGGCCCCCACCGGCCTGGTCAACCCCACCGCCCTGCTGCTCATTGTTCTGGCCCTGGTGCTGGCCTGGCTGCAACCCCGGGTGCGGCCCTGGTTCGGCCTGCTGTTGCTGGCTTTGCTTATTCTGACGGCCCTGATGGTCAATTTTTATCTCTTCTCCCGCCACCAGATCTATCTGCAAAGCACCTATGTCCTGAGCTGTGTCAGTCTGACCTATGTCATCGTGGCCTTTCTCCGCTTCCTGGCGGAAGAGCGGGAACGCAAGCGCATCCGGGCGGTTTTCCAGAATTACGTAGCCCCGGACGTGGTCAACACCATGCTGCAACACCCGGAAAAGCTGAAATTGGGCGGGGAAAAACGGGACATGACCGTCCTCTTCTCGGATATACGGGGCTTTACCACCCTCTCGGAGCAGATGGAGCCGGAAGTGCTGGTCAACCTCTTGCATTCCTACCTCAATCCCATGACCGAAATCGTCTTCAAACACAAAGGCACCATGGATAAATATATCGGCGATGCCATCATGGCCCTTTATGGGGCGCCGCTGCCTTTGCCTGAGCACGCCGCCTGCGCCTGCGAGACGGCCCTGGAAATGCAGGCCACCCTGAGCCGCCTGCGGGAAGGCTGGCGGGCCCAGGGACTGCCGGAGTTACATATCGGCATCGGCATTAATTCCGGCCCCATGACCGTAGGCAATATGGGCTCAGAACGCCTCTTTGATTACACCGTCATCGGCGACAACGTCAACCTGGCCTCCCGCCTGGAAGGCTTGAATAAATACTACGGCACGGGTATCTTGATCTCTGGGGCCACCCAGCAGCTCCTGCCGCCGACTTTTATCCTGCGGGAGGTGGACCGGGTCCGGGTGAAAGGCAAAAAAACTCCGGTCAGCCTCTTTGAACTGCGGGGGCAGGGGCAGCCTCAGGGGCCGGAAGCGGAACTGCTGCACACCTTCGCCGCCGGCCTCAGTGCCTTCCGGCAGCAGCAATGGCAGGAAGCAGAAAAACTCTTTACCCTCTGCCTGCAGCTCGCTCCTGACGACGGCCCGGCCAAACTCCTGCTGCAACGGACCAAAGACCTGGCCGCCAACCCGCCGCCGCCGGACTGGGACGGCACCGCCACCCTGACGGAAAAATAGGGGAACATGGGGCGTAGAAAGACAGCGCTTAACCGCCCGAGGACGTTCCCCGGCATCCAAGCCCCGAGCGTCAGCGAGTGGTCCGGGCCGGCGGGAGCGGACCTGGAGGTCCGCTCTAGTGCGCCTGGAAGCAGGCGCCATTTGAGAGGTGGAAGTCCTCTCCTGGGAGATGCTCGCTCCCAGTAGTCGAAGGTAACTGCGTCGCCGTAAGGCGGGGTGGAGAGCAACCGGAGGCGAACCTGCAGTCCGTAGGTTGACGAACACGATTCGGCCGGGCTTCGCGACGAGCCTGCTAGGGACTGGTGAAGTCCAAACCGGGCGGCCGATAACGCAGCCGGTGTGGCGAAGGTCAGGGCGCCGGGAAGTCCGTCACGCTGAGGGGGCAGAAAGCAAGCGATGGCGGAGCGGGTCAGGTGGTTGGTGACGGAATGCAGGGAAGGTGGCGTCAGGTGAACCAGGGAGACCTGCCGGTGTCGAGGTCGGCGCCAAGCCGCCCCGGCAGGAGTCAGAGCGCCCATAGTAGCGGAGAAGCCGGGTAATGCTGGTGGAGCCAAGGGGCGCAGGGAGGTGGAGACGTGAGGTTCAGACAGTCCGAAGCAACATCCGGGGCAGTGTGCGGTATGACTAAACAACCGGAAGAAACCCGGCCGCGGGAGTGGACCTGGGTAGAACGGTCGGTCTGGACGGAGCGTATGCTGGAAGCCCTGGAAAACGGGGTGAAAGGTGGTGTGTGGTTCAGTCTGATAGACAAGGTGATGCGGGTGAGCACCCTGCGGGCGTCGTGGCAGAAGGTTGCTGCCAACCGTGGGAGTGCGGGCACAGACCACCAGAGCGTAGCTGCTTTTGCGGCCAAGTTGGAAGATAATCTGGCCCAGCTGGCGGCAGAGCTGCAATCTGGCACCTATCGGCCACGCCCGATCCGGCGAGTCTACATAGACAAACCCGGCAGCTCGGAAAAACGTCCGTTGGGCATTCCGGCGGTCCGGGATCGGGTCGTGCAAGGGGCCATCCGGCTGGTGTTGGAACCCATTCTGGAAAAGGAGTTTCTGCCCTGCAGTTATGGGTTTCGTCCCGGTCGAGGTTGCAAGGATGCCCTGCGGCGGGTGGATCAGCTGCTGCGGGAAGGCTACCTCTACGTGGTGGACGCCGATATCAAGGCCTATTTTGACAGCATTCCCCCAGACCTCCTCATGCAGGAGCTGCGTCGCTATGTGGCGGATGGTCGCATCCTGTCCCTGGTGCGGCAGTTTCTGGAGCAGGAAATCTGGGACGGGTTGGCAAGATGGCGTCCCGAGGCGGGCACACCGCAAGGTGCGGTCTTGAGTCCGATGTTGGCCAATCTCTATCTGCACCAGGTGGATGCAGCGTTGACCGAAACGGGATACCTCATCGTCCGCTATGCGGATGACTTGGTGATCTTGAGTCGTAGCCTGGTAGGGGCGGAAGCGGCACTGGCGCAGTTGCAGAACCTGTTGACAGAAAGAGGCTTGACCCTGCACCCGCAGAAAACTCGGATAGCTGACCTGCATACACCCGGAGATGGCTTTGACTTCCTGGGGTATTACTTTACCCGGACCAAGCGAACGGGCCGTCTGACCCGTTGGCCCCGGGTCAAGAGCCTGAAGAAGTTCAAAGACAGACTGCGGGCGCTGACCCGGCGGAGCAGCGGGGTCAGTCTGCAGGAAATTATCCACCGGGTCAACATGGTGACGACCGGCTGGTTCGAGTATTTCAAGCATAGTCACAAGTACACCTTTAAGGGTCTTGACCAATGGCTGCGGCGTCGTTTGCGGAGCATCCTGCGCAAACGGAGTAAACGAAAGGGTATCAGCCGGGGTCGCGACCATCAGCGCTGGCCAAACAGCTTCTTTCGGGAGTGTGGGCTTTTCAGCCTCGTAGAGGCCCACGCCGCCCTCTTCCAGTCCTCGTGAGGTAAAACCACCAACCGGAGAGCCGGATGCGGGAGATCCGCACGTCCGGTTCGGAGGGGGGAGGGGCCAGGTAACTGGCTCTTCCTACCCCTATCGGAAAATTCCCTTTAATTCGGGATTGCACATGCAATCAATTTAGTGCACTCAGTAATAATTGACAAGACGGGTTCTTTTCCGGCGCAGAGCATGGCCGCCAGCGGGGGGCCAGGGTTTTATCGCACCGGCAGGTTATTTGATAATCACGACAAAGCGCCGTTCTTGGGCAATGGTGCGGACCAGCGGCGGTTGGGCCACAAAGGTGACGGTGGTGCGGCCGCTTTTGAGGGGGAGAAAGTCG
>CALGOE010000244.1 GCA_937958145.1 uncultured Desulfobacca sp. | reverse complement strand
AGGCCCGCCAGGCTTCCCACCAGGCTATGGCCACCCCAGAGAGACCAAAGAAAAAACGGCTCCACATGGTGCCGGCCAAAAGGGCGTAATACCCGAATGCGACCTTCGGGCTGGTGTTGAGCCATTGGGCCAGCGGCGGTAAAAGGCAGGCCGCAGCCCGGGCGCTGAACAGGTAAAAAAACGGATGGATGAGCCGCACTGCCCGGTAGTGCTCGATGACCAGCGACGTCAGCCAGAGGGAATCAAACCGCAGCCACAGGAGCGTCAGGAAATAATAGGGCACCAGGGAGATGGCCAGGACCACAAAACCAAAGCCCAATAACCACCAATCCTTGGTCTCCGGATCGCCCCGGCGCCAGCGCCAGATGACGTAAATGCTGGCCACGACATAGAGCCAGGTAAAACCGGCCCCCTTGCCGGCCAGCCGCCAGCACAGGTAGAGAATGACCAGACAGCCCCAGCCCCAGGCCTGGCGCGCCGCCCGCTCCCGAGCGTGGGGCCGCAAAAGATAATTCAGGCCCAAAACCACGATGGTGCCTAAAAACAGCCAGATCCGACGTTCGGTGGCGTCGCCGGGGAAATGGCCCCACGTCGCTGGTATCTTCAAATAGCTATGGACCACCTCACGGATACCGGCAAAGTCCAACGCTGCGGCCGGCGTCGGTGCCTGCCGCTCCATGAGCGTCATGGGCCCGACTGCGGCCAGGGCATAGCCCCCCAGCAGCAGGGCCAGGAACCGCCACTGCCGAGGTGCCGAGAAAGAGCTCAGCAAGAACAGGCCCACAAAGAGCTCACCCAAAAACAGGGCGGTGGGGGGGTGGAGGAAGGCCAGCAGGCCCGTCCCCACCCCGATACTTAGGGCCCGGCGGCTGTCCGGTCGGTCCAAAAAACGAAAATACAGCAGAAAAAGAAAAGGTGCCAGGGAGGTTGCCAGGGTGCGGGCCAACATGAATTCGACGCCGCCGGCCCCCCAGATTTCTCCTGACGGCGCCGGCCGGTAAGGCACGGCCAACAGCGTCAGGACCAGCGCCACGCCCAGAGAGCCGCTCCACTCCCAGAGTAAGAGACCGGTACCCAGCGCAAAGAGGAAAACCGCCGGGGGCACCAGAACCAGCAGGGCTGTATCAAAGCTCCCCGTCAGATGGGTAAGCTGCTGCAACAGCCACCGCACCAGGGGGATATAGGTGCGGTACAGGGTATCATCGTGGAAGGCATAGTCCCGGGAAAAGAGCGTCGGGTCGTGGTCCTTGGCCAGCATGATGCCCACGTAAGTCTGATCGTGGCCCATTTCATAGGGCGTCACGGCGCTATGCCAGGTATACCCCAGAGCCAGGAGGAGGGCGAAGAGAAGCAGGACCCCTTGGGGAGGGAAACCCGGACGCCGCAATTGTGGACTCTCTGTCATGGCCAGGAAAACGCTCACGACCCTGCCGCCATCGTCGCTCCCTTAGCCCCGGCCTTGGACGACTTCCCGGACCGAGGTGACAACGTAGTCGGCCTCCTCATCCCGCAATCCGGGATACAAGGGCAGGCTGATGGTCCGTTGGCCGATCCGTTCGGCCTGGGGAAAATCTCCCTCTTGATGGCCATAGCGCTGCCGAAACAGGGTGTAGAGATGGCAGGGCCGGTAATTCACCGCGACGCCCACCCCCTTCTCTTGCAGAGCCCAGAGGATCGCATCCCGCCGCGCCGGGTCCACCCAGACGGTGAACAGGTGATGCCCTTGTTTGACGCCCGGCAGCAGGGCCGGCAGTTCCAGACCCGGCAGGTGGGCCAGGCCATCCCGGTAGAACCGGGCCAACCGCTCCCGTTCCGCCCGGCGGGCTTCGATCTCATCAATCTGATCGATGAGGAGAGCCGCGGCGAGGTTCGGCATATTGTATTTCCAACCCTCCACATCCACATCGTAGTGCCGGTAGCGGCCGGTGTAACGGTCCTCGGCGTGGGTGGACATGCCGTGGGTCCGCAATTTTTTCAACGGTTCCAGGAGGGCATCATGGTTGGTGGTCAAGGCCCCGCCTTCGCCGCAGGTGATGCTTTTGGTGGCATAAAAGCTGAAGCAGGCGGCGTCGGCCAGTTCTCCCACCCGGACGCCGTCCCTCTCGCCCTCCAGACAGTGGGCCGCGTCTTCGATGAGAAACAGGTTTGCTGCCTGAGCCAGGGATTTCAGGGCCCGCATATCCACCATCTGCCCATAAAGGTGCACCGGCAGGATGGCTTTGGTCCGGGGCGTCACCGCCTTGGCAACCTGTGCGGGGTCGAGATTGCCGGTATCCGGCTCCACATCCACGAAGATGGGTCTGGCGCCGGTGTGCATTATGGCCAGGGCGGTGGCCACAAAGGTCATGGGCGTGGTGATAACTTCATCTTCCGGTCCCACCCCCAGGGCCAGGAGGGCCAGATGCAGGGCCGCCGTGCCGCTCATCAGCCCCAGGGCATGCTTCTGGCCAAGATAGGCCGCAAACTTCTCTTCAAACAGGGCCGTCTCTTGGCCCGTGGTCAGGAAGATGGAATCCAGCACCCGGGCGAAGCGCTGCAGATTTTTCTCGCCCAACTGATGCCGATAGAAATCAACTTTCACAGAGGGCATCCTCCTCTGGGGGCAATCAACATACGGAATTGCGATGTAATTGGCGGATTAAATCTTGTAAGTTATATTCAACCCCGGGAAAGGTGTCAAGAAAGAGGATGCCGCGGTGCTGCTTTCCGGTCCCTGCCAGGCACGCAGCGGGGATACTCCCCCTTTACGTCTGGTATTTGATAATATAACATAAAATATTTAAGCCTATGTTATAGCGGCCTCTGGCCATTTTTCAGAGCAATTTTACCGATATCCCTGGATACAGAGCGGAAAGAGGCGTCTTTTGCCACTTCTCGGTTTCCACTTGACGCGCACTGGGAAATAATGCTCGTCCTTGCCTTTGATACCTCCACCAGCCGCGGCAGCCTGGCCCTGGTGGCTGATGAGCGGGTTTTGGCGGAGTATACCCTGGAGAGCCCGGCCTCCTACCTGAACCGTTTGTTGGTGGGGATCGAGCAGCTTTTGGCTGATACCGGCCGCACCCTGTCGGAGGTGGGCCTGATTGTGGTCAGCGCCGGTCCGGGCAATTTTACGGGTTTGCGCCTGGGGTTGGCCACGGCCAAAGGCCTGGCTTTGGCCCAGGGTTGTCCGGTGGTGGCCATCAATACCCTGGACGCCCTGGCCGCCAACTTTTTTTGGAGTTCGCTGCCGGTCTGTGCCATTTTGGACGCCAAAAAGCACGAAGTGTATGCCGCCTTGTATCAGAGTCGCCAAGGCACCGCAGTCCTCCAGGGTGATTACCTGCTGGTGCGCCCTGCGGCCCTGACAGCCTATATTCAGGGCCCCACCATCCTTACGGGCCCGGGGTTGGAGCGCTACGGTGTCATGTTGCAGGAGGTTTTGGGGCCCAAAGCGGTTTTGCCGCCCCCGGAACTGCGCCTGGTTCGGGCCAGCGTTCTGGCCCGCCTGGGGCAGGCCCGCCTGGCGGCTGGCCCGGTGCCTGATTTAGATGGTCTCACCCCCTTTTATCTCCGGCCGGCCGACGCCGAAATCAACCGACCGGCTGCCAGCGCGGCCAAGGAGCAGCCATGACCTGGGCCGGCTTTGCCCAACAGCTCATCAACGGCATCTCCCTGGGCAGTCTCTACGCCCTGGTGGCCATCGGCTACACCATGGTCTATGGCATTTTGCGCCTGATCAACTTTGCCCACGGTGATTTTCTCATGGTGGCCGCGTACTTGGGTATCTTTGGCCTGGCCATGTTCTCCCTCCCCTGGCCGGTGGCCTTGGTGGCGGCCCTGGTCATCACCGGCCTCATGGGAGCCCTCCTGGAGCGGGGGGCGTATCGCCCCCTGCGTCGGGCCCCGCGCCTGTCGCTGCTCATTGCCGCTATCGGCGCCTCTTTTCTTTTGGAAAACCTGGCCCTGGTCTTTCTGGGGGGCCGGCCGCTGCCGTTTCCCACCCCGGCCGTCTTTGCCGGGTCGTTTCAGGTGTTTGGCCTCTATATTCCCCGGCTCAGCCTCCTGATTCCCGGTGTCACCCTTATCCTGCTGGCCGGCCTCTTTTATTTGGTGGGACGGACGCGGGTGGGCATGGCACTGCGGGCCCTGGCCCATGATGGGGAGGCGACGCAACTGCTGGGGATCAATGTCAACCGTTTGATTTCCTTGACCTTTGTCCTCGGTTCAACTCTGGCCGGCGTCGGCGGCCTGCTCTGGGCCATGAAATACCCGCAGGTAAATCCCTTTTTGGGGGTATTGCCTGGTCTCAAGGCCTTTATTGCGGCGGTTCTGGGTGGTATCGGCAATCTGGCCGGCGCGGTCGTCGGCGGCCTGGTGTTGGGGGTGCTGGAAGTCCTGTTGGTGGCCTGGTTCCCGGCCTGGTCCGGCTATCGGGATGCTTTTGCCTTCATCCTTTTGATCATCGTGCTCCTGATCCGCCCCACCGGTCTGGTGGGTGAGACCGTCATGGAGGACAAGTTGTAAATGGACAAGTCTTCCTGGTGGCATCGCCTGTGTACGTTTCTGTCTCTGGGCCTTCTTTTTCTCCTGCTCCTGGCGGCCCACTACTGGGCCGGCGACTATTACCTGCGCCTCCTGAACACCACCGCGGTTTTTATCACCATGGCGGTGAGTTATAATCTCATCAACGGCATTTGCGGCCAATTGCACCTGGGCCCCAACGCCTTTGTCACCCTGGGGGCCTATACGGCCGCCCTCCTGACGTTGACTCCGGCGGAAAAGCAGGCCTCGTTTCTTATCGCCCCGCTGGTCTGGCCCCTCAGCGATCTGGCCCTGCCCTTTCCGCTGGCCCTGCTGGCTGGTGGTTTGGTGGCCGTCCTCTTTGCTTATCTTACCGGTTTCCCGGTCCTGCGGGTGCGGGGCGATTATTTGGCCATCGTCACCCTGGGTTTTGGCGAGGTGATCCGGGTCCTGGCCAACAATCTGCAAACCGTCACCAACGGCCCCATGGGCCTGAAAGGCCTGACGCCCTATACCAACCTCTGGTGGTCCTGGGGGGTGGCAGTCCTGACGGTGGCCACGGTTATGGGCTTGAAAAAGTCAGGCTTTGGTCGGGCCATGCAGGCCATCCGGGCCGATGAAACGGCCGCCCGGGCCATGGGCATCGAGCCGTTTCGCCACCTGCTGCTGGCTTTTCTGGTCAGCGCCTTTTTCCTGGGCGTCGCCGGCGGCTTATTGGCGCATCTGATCACCACCATTTCCCCCACCCTATTCACGTTTTTTCTGACCTTCAACCTGTTGATCATCATCGTCCTGGGCGGCCTGGGCAGCACCACCGGCGCCATTCTGGCCACGATCATTATTACCTGGGGCAATGAATGGCTCCGCGTGGTCGAAGAGCCGCTGGACTTCGGCACTTTTCGGCTCCCTGGCATCCCCGGCCTGCGCACGGTCATCTTTTCCCTGCTGCTCCTGGTTTTGATTATCTTTTACCGCCGGGGCCTCCTGGGAAGATGGGAGTTCTCCTGGGACTGGCTCTTCCGAAAAATACAGGGGCGGCCGGATGGGGGCTGAATTGACCAAGGGACTTTGCTGTGGAAAAAACTGGCAATATGGCCGGGTTCCGCTGCCAGCATCCGGCCGCGCCCGACACCTCATGACCAGAAAACCGTAACCCTGCCATGCAGCCACCCTTACTCAGCATCAAGGCCGTGCAGATGACTTTTGGTGGTCTCATGGCCCTGAATAATTTCTCCCTGGAAGTGGCCGCCGGGGAACTGCACGGCCTCATCGGGCCCAACGGCGCCGGCAAGACCACGGTCTTTAATATCCTCACCGGCTTTTACCGGCCCACTGAGGGGGAGTTGAGCTTTGCCGGGACCGCCCTGAACGGCCTGTCGCCTCCGGCCATCAGCCGCCTGGGGATCGCCCGGACCTTCCAAAATATCCGGTTATTCGAGGAGTTGTCAGTTCTCGAGAATGTCTTGGTACCTTTTCAGGGGCGGTCCCGTCTCTCTTTTTGGCAGGCTATCCTGCGTACGCCCGGGTTTTGGCGGGAAGAGCGGTGGGTCCGGGACCGGGCCTGGGAGTTATTGACTCGCCTGGACTTGGCCCACCATGCCATGGAGCCGGCGGGGAGCCTGCCCTATGGCCAGCAGCGGCGCCTGGAGATCGCCCGGGCTCTGGCCGCGGCCCCGCGCCTTTTGCTGCTGGATGAGCCGGCTGCCGGCCTTAATCCCCAGGAAACCGCCGCCCTCATGGCTTTGCTGCAGGATCTGCGCCGGCACTATGGCCTGACCATCCTGCTTATTGAGCATAATATGAAGTTTGTCATGCATATCTGTGAACGCCTGACGGTATTGGATCACGGCCTGATCATTGCCCAGGGGGCCCCGGCGGAGGTGCGGCGTGACCCCCGGGTCATCCGGGCTTATCTGGGGGCGGACGCCGGTGCTTAAGATCGTCAACCTCAGCGCTGCGTATGGGACCATTCCGGCCCTCACCGGCATTTCCCTGCACGTGCCGGCGGGGAAGATTGTGGCCCTTATCGGTGCCAACGGCGCCGGCAAAACCACGCTGATGCGCACCATCACCGGCTTACATCGCCTCCAGGGCGGGAAGATCATCTTTCGCAACCGGGAAATCCAACACCTGGACACCCCCGAGATTATGCGCCGGGGTCTGGCCCTCTGTCCGGAAGGCCGTCGTATCTTTCCCCACCTGACGGTGCAGGAGAATCTGATCCTGGGTGGGTATTATAGTTCGGAACGACGCCTCCGCCGGGATCTGGCAGAGATTTATCAGCTCTTTCCCCGCCTGGATGAGCGTCGGCAACAACGGGCCGGGACCTTGAGCGGCGGCGAGCAGCAGATGCTCGCCCTGGGCCGGGCCCTCATGTCCCGCCCCCAACTGCTGCTGCTGGATGAACCCTCCCTGGGGCTGGCCCCCCTTTTGGTCCAGGAGGTTTGCAAAACCCTGGGCCGCATCAACCGCCGGGGCACCACGATCCTGTTGGTGGAACAGAATGCCACCGCCGCCTTGAAATTAGCCCACTACGGCTATGTTCTGGAAAATGGCCGACTCAGCTTTGAGGGGCCGGGGCTGGAACTGCTCCATCATCCCAAGGTCAGGAGTGCTTATCTGGGTGAGTGAGTCAGAGGGACCGGACCACAGGGAAAAGTTGTGCCTTCAGGACAGAAGGGTCGCCTGCCGCCCTGTTCCTCGTATTTTACGCTGGGGTGGGGGGAAGGGTTTTTAGGGCAGGGGGCTTCGCCCCTGCGAGCATTTTTTGTGCCGCGGTTTGCCACGATGATTCATTTCTGATACAATACGCAGTGAAAAGGGCGTGGCCAACCGCCTGGATATGGGTGGCAAGATCAACCGGCCAGCACCAGAGTGGAGTTATTGATGCCAGCGGCCGATCTCTATGTGCAACGGCTCCAGTGGCTGCCTTATCTGACCCTGGAGGAATGTCGGGCGGCAGGGGCCGAGAATTGCGAAGACTTTTTGGCCCGACTGCAGAATCGCACCCTGTCGCTGCAGACGGCTCCCGGGCTATCGCCCCAGAAACGCCATGCCCTGCAGATAGCCCTTGAGGGCACGGCTCTGGTGCCGCCGGTGGAAGCTCTGGCCCTGCCCCAGCCGACCCGGCCCGGGTTACACGAGATCAATGAGCCCACCCCGGCCTCGCCGGTGCTCGTCACCGGCAACAGTGAGATCACCCTGACGGTGCTCACCGCGGTTTTGGCCACCACCATCAGCCCCTTTTATCTGCTCCTGGTGGATACCTTGGGGGATACCCTGGATATGGCCTTAATCTACGAACGCTTTACGCCGGCCAGGATTGCTGCGGCCTGCGAGGAAGAGGCGTTGGCGGTCAGAGTCAGTCATCGCCGTATGGTTATTCCTGGCCTGGCGGCAACACTTAGGGAGCCCATCGCTACGGCCACCGGTTGGGACGTCACGGTCGGTCCGATCTGTGCCCTGGAGCTGCCTCTGTTCTTCGGGGATTACTGGCAGCCGCCCCGGGGCGATTAACCTCGAAGCTACCATCAGCACCATTGCCACCTTCAACGCCAGAGAAACGGTTTGGCTGCCTAATGGCGCCGCAGGGTTGAAACGCCTAGAAATGCCAAGCCCGGGGCCGATTCGGCTCCCCCCGGCGCATTTGGCAAGGGAGACACACCATGAAAAGAATCCTCGTGGTTGACGACGATACGTCGCTGCGGGTTTACCTGCAAGAGGAGTTGGCGGAGATGGGCTATGAGGTCCGGACCGCCAGCAGCGCCCCGGAAGCCCTGAAAATCGTTGAAAAAGAACCCCTCGATCTGGTTATTCTGGACATCCGCATGCCCGGCATGACCGGTATCGAGGCTCTGCCCCGGATTATTGGATTGAAGGAAAACCTGCCGGTTATTCTGAACACGGCGTATTCCCAATATAAAGATGATTTTATGGCCTGGGCCGCCAACGCCTATGTGGTCAAATCTTTTGATCTGACGGAACTGAAGGAAAAAATTCAGGAACTGCTCCAGGAAAAAACGCCTGTAGTCCAGCCCGGGGGCTAAGTTCGGCCGTCACGGCCCCAAGCACGATGGAGCCGACGAATCGCAGACAACCACCAAGGATGGCGTCGACATGGAAAAAACCCGCAAGCTGACGACCCTGATTATGGCTGGCGGCCGGGGCGAACGCCTCTTCCCCCTTACCCGCGACAAAGCCAAACCCGCTGTGACCTTTGGCGGCATTTATAAAATCATCGATTTTACCCTGTCCAATTGCATCAACTCCGGCATCCGCCAGATCTACGTCCTGACCCAATATGGCAGCTTTTCCCTGGACCAGCACCTGCGCCTGGCCTGGGATTTGTTCAACCCGGAGATGAGGGAATATATTTACAGCATTCCGCCCCAGCAGGTCACCGTGAACCGCTGGTATCGCGGCACCGCCGATTCCATTTATCAAAATATCAGCATCCTCCAGAATGAACGGCCGGATTATGTCCTGATCCTGTCGGGTGATCATGTCTACAAAATGAATTACCTGGAGATGCTGAACTATCACATTGACAAACGGGCGGATATGACGGCCGCCTGTGTGGAATTTCCTCGCCTGGAGTCCACGGGCTTCGGCGTCCTTCATGTGGATGCGGACCATCGGATTATCAATTTTCTGGAGAAACCCAAAGATCCCCCCGGCATTCCCGGGAACCCGGAATTTTCCCTGGCCAATATGGGGATTTATATCTTTAATACGGAAACGCTGGTCCAGGAGGTCATCCGTGACGCCCGTTTGCCGGACAGCGACCATGATTTCGGCAAGAATATCATCCCCTCCATGGTGCAGCGGGCCATGCGGGTTTATTCGTATAGTTTTCGGGACGAGAACAAAAAAGAGGTCCCCTATTGGCGGGATATCGGCCGCATCGACGCCTTTTTTGAGGCCAACATGGATTTGGTGGCCATCGAGCCCATCTTCAATCTTTATGATCCGGCCTGGCCCATCCGCACCTATCAGCGCCAGTGCCCGCCGGCCAAGACCATCTTTGGCGGCGACCCCGGGCATATCCGCTCGGCGGTGGTGGAAGACTCCCTCATCGCCAACGGCTGCATCATCAGCGGCGCCACGGTGCAGCGGTCCATCCTTTCCCCCAATGTCCGGGTGGATTACTACGCTGAGGTGGCTGATGCCATCCTCTTTGACGACGTCCATATCGGTCCCCGGGCCAGAATCCGGCGGGCCATCATCGAAGAGGGCGTCAAGGTGCCGGCCGGCTATACCATTGGTTATGACCGGGAATTGGACGCGCGGCGTTTCCCCATCAGTGACGGCGGTGTGGTCATCGTCCCGAACAACATCGACCTGCAGGAAGATTGATGCGTCTGCGCGCCATGGCCGCTCAGGGATTGCTCACTGCCACCCGCCTCTACCTGGTCCGCCACGGCCAGGTGGCCGATGGCCATACTGACCGCTATCATGGCCAGAACGACGTGGCGCTCAGTCCCACCGGCATCCGCCAATGCGAGGCGTTGGCCGCCTATTTGCAGGACGTCCCCTTTGCCGGCATCTATTCTTCTGATCTGGAGCGAACCAGACTGGGGGCAGAAATTATCGGTCGGGGACGAGGGTTGGCCGTCCAGCCTCTGCCGGAATTCCGCGAAATCCATTTCGGCATCTGGGAAGGCCTCACTTTTCAGGAAATCATGGACCGCTATCCTGAGGAGCTGCGCCGACGCTTCGACGATCTGGCCAACTACCGCATTCCGGGCGGCGAAAGCCTGAAAGACCTGGAGGCCCGGGCGCTCCCGAAGCTGGCCGAACTCCGGCAGCGCCACGATGGGCAGAGCTTTCTTCTCGTTGCCCATGCCGGCATTAATCGGGTGATCCTGTCTAAGGCCATGAATCTGGATCTGAACTATATTTTCCGGCTGGATCAGGCCTATGCCGGCTTGAATATCATCGATTATTACCCTGACCTGGCTGTAGTCCGGCTGTTGAATGGGATTTTCTATCCCTCCGAGCTGACTTCGACAAGAGCACAGGGGAGCGGGGCTCAGGGCAGAGGGGAAAAATAGAACCGGCACCGCTGAGGGCTGCGGAAAGCGCCCCGGGCGCCAGCCTGTGAAAGGTGCGGCAAGCAATACTGTGAAGAGCCGATCTCTGCTTAACTATCTGCGCCTCCGGCCGGTCAGCACGATACGGCGGGCCTGTTGTTATTTCCTGCTGGCGGTTCTTTTGGTCCCTGTGCTGGGCGCCAAGAGTTTGGGGCCCACGACCCCGAAGCCGATGAGCCGGTTGGAAAGCCAGAGCTTCCAGCGCCGGGAGAAAGGGCCGGTGTTGTTCCGCCATCAGAGCCATGAAGCCGCCAGGATTGCCTGCACGGCCTGCCACCATGATTATGTCAACGGCCGCAATGTCTGGCGCCAGGGGCAGCCGGTGGCTGCCTGTGCAGAATGCCATCAGGTCCGGCCCCAAGCCGGGATGTTGGACCTGAAAAATGCCTTTCACCGCCAATGCAAGGGCTGCCATCTGAAAACCCGCCAGCAGGGGCGCCGGGCCGGTCCCAGCCGCTGTGAGGAGTGCCACCGGTCCTAAAGTGCGGCCAGGGCACGGGGCGCGGGTCAGCCACGGCGCCACCATTGGCCCCACCAGAAGGAGATTGGGGCAAGCTATCCCGTGCCCCTATTGCTTATGAAATTACGCCATCCCGGCCTCACCCGCCTGTTGCCGCCGGCCCTCAAGGCCGGCATGACCGCCATTTTTGCGACCTGTCGTCAGACCGAGGTCAATGCGGCGGCAAGAGAGAGGCTGCTGGCCACCGGCCAACCGATTCTTTTCACCTGTTGGCACGGCCAGTTAGCTTACTTTATCTATAAATTTCGCACCTCGTCCCAGTCCATCGTCCTGCTGGCCTCGGCCAGTGCGGACGGCGACCTTATCGGTCGGGTGGCGGCGAGCTTTGGGGCCGGGGTCCTGAGCGGCTCCCGGCAGAAGGGAGGTTTGGCGGCTCTCAGGCAGATGGCCGCTTTGATGCGACAGGGCAAGCACGGGGGTATCATCGCCGACGGCTCCCGCGGCCCGTATCACCGACTGCAGAAGGGGGTCGTGTTCCTGGCCCGGGAAACCGGGGCCTCCATCCTGCCCATGGCCGTGGCCAGCGATCGGAAGCTGGTGCTGCAAACCTGGGACCGCTTCGAGGTCATCCTGCCTTTCAGCCGGGTGGCCCTCATCATCGGCGAGCCGTTTGTCATCCCGCCGGACAGCAAGGTCCAGGCCATGGAAGACTGCCGTCTTATCTTGGAGAGGCATCTTCGGGACCTCTTTGAGAGCGGTCAGTACCACTCTTTTGCCTAGTGCGGCGGCCCGATCAACGGTTTTTTGATATCTTTACTCAACCTTCATGAAACTCCGGCACCCCGTTTTTCGGCGTCTGCTGCCAACCCTGGCCAAGGTCTGGATGGACGGTGTTTTCGGCAGTTGCCGTCAGTTTACGGTCAACCAGGAAGCGGAACAGAACCTGGCGGCCCAGGGCCGTTCAGTCCTCCTGACCTGTTGGCACGGCCAGCTCGCCTACACCTTTTATAAATTCCCTTCTTTGGCGCGGCCCATCGTCTTGCTGGCCTCCCCTAGCCGGGACGGCGATCTCATCAGCCGGGTGGCCGAAGGCTATGGCGCCCAGGTCTTTTCCGGCTCCCGGAATAAAGGCGGGTTGGCGGCCCTCTATAAAATTGCCGCGGTTATGCAACAGGGCTGGCACGGCGGCATTATCGCCGATGGCTCCCGGGGACCCTGCCACCACCTGAAAAAGGGGGTCGTCTTTCTGGCCCGGGAGTCAGGCGCCCCGGTCCTGCCGGTGGCGGTGGCCGCGGACCGGAAGTTGGTCCTCAACACCTGGGACCGCTTCGAGGTCATCTTGCCTTTCAGTCGGGTGGCCCTGGTCTTTGGTGAGCCTTTTTTTGTCCCCCCTGACGCCAACCTCAAGGCCCTGGAAGAGGGCCGTCGCCACCTGGAAGCCAAGCTGCGGGATCTCTACGCGTTCTGCCAACAGTATCCCTTTTCCATGTATTACTAACCTTCTTTTTGGACATTTTGAAGGAACTGATTTATGGTGTCTGGAGGTCGGCGTCCCCTATGGCGGTAGCCTTGATGGGGGCGGTCATGGTGGTAAGAATGCAGCCAGCTAGCGAAATCCTCCTGGAGGGAGGCCACTGATTCATAGGGTTTGGTGCGGCAAGCCTCCCGGAGAAATTCATCCAGCACGGTACGGTGAAAACGTTCCACCAAGCCGTTGTGCCGGGATGGACGGACTTGCGGGCGGCGGTGAGGTTTCCCTGGGCTGTGGATAATTACCAGAAACCTGACCTGTGGGAAGTGATCTCCCCGGCCGCGTCCATCTTATCCTCTCTCCCTCAGAGCGATACCACACTGATCGTCCAAAGAGAAGCTTAATTATACATCACAACGTGTCCGACCTGTAAAGGCGAGTATTCACTAGGGTCGAGCCGGCGCACTTGCCTTCATTGGAAGCAAGCTTATCTTAATTAAAACGTTTACAAAAAATATGTTAGACGAGGGCGGCACATTGATCGTCATGATCCGGAGTGAGCAGGGCACCCCTGAGTCAAAGGATGAGTGCGGCGGTCGGGGGCCGGCGCTTTCCTGGACAATCTAGCCGGCCTGAGACTCCGCCAGGGGAAACACCATGAACAGTCTAACCGACAAAGTCACCTCCCAGCCAAGCCAGCCGCCGCCGAAGGCTGGTGCTGCGGCGCCCGGCAGCGGCTGGTGGCGGCCGGTGGCCCTCCTGGCCGTGGTTATTGCCCTCCTGGTGTTGGGCCAAGCGTTGGGGATCGGCGGGCGGCTGGCGGCCCTGCGGGATTGGATCGCCACTCTGGGACCCTGGGCGCCGTTGGTCTTTATCCTGGTGTATGTGGCGGCCACGGTGGCGGCTCTGCCGGGTTCGGCCTTTTCCCTGGCCGCCGGGTCCCTGTTTGGCGCCCTCCTGGGTGTCATCGTGGTGAGCATCGGGGCGACCCTCGGCGCCAGTGTGGCCTTCCTCCTCAGTCGCTATTTTGCAAGGGAGGCCACGGCCCGTTGGCTGGCCAAAAACGAGAAATTCCAACGCCTGGACCACCTGACCGCGGCACATGGCGCCATTATCGTGGCGCTGACCCGCCTGGTGCCGATTTTTCCCTTTAATTTACTGAATTACGGTTTTGGGTTGACCCGGGTGCCGTTTTGGACCTATGTCTTCTGGTCCTGGCTCTGCATGCTGCCGGGCATTGCCCTGTATGTGGTGGGGGCCGACGCCTTGACCCAGGGCCTGGCTCGAGGAAAGGTTCCCTGGGGTCTCATCGCCGCCTTGGCGGGGATGGCTGTGATACTAACTTTTCTGGTGCGAGCGGCTCGTCAGAAGCTGCAGGCCAAAGAGGTGAAGACTCTGGCTGGCAGCCCTGAGGTCGGGGAGCCCTACCAGGAGCCCGAGGTAAGGCCCTTGGATGAGCACAACCAGGCCTTGCTGGCCAATGTCCATCCCCCTGGGTGGGAAAATCCGGAGCCGACCGGGCGCTACAACCTGGTAGTTATCGGCGGCGGCACGGCCGGATTGGTCTGCGCCGCCGGGGCCGCGGGTTTGGGGGCCAAAGTGGCGCTGGTGGAGCGGCATCTCCTGGGCGGAGATTGTCTGAATTACGGCTGCGTCCCGTCCAAGGCCCTGATCCGGTCCTCCCGGGCGGCGGCCGCACTCCGGGAGGCCGAGAAATACGGCGTCAAGGTGCCGCCGGGAGCCGAGGTGGATTTTACCGCAGTCATGGCCCGCCTGCGAGGCCTACGGGCCCATATCAGTGGGCATGACTCGGTCCGGCGTTTTCAGGACTTAGGGATTGACGTCTTTTTGGGCGCGGCCCGCTTTACCGGGCCGGACACTGTGGTCGTAGGGAAAAAAATCCTGCGCTTCGCCAAAGCGGTCATTGCCACCGGCGGCCGGGCCGTGCACCCCCAGATAGAAGGCCTGGCCGAGGCCGGGTTTCTGACGAACGAAACGGTTTTTTCCCTGACCCGGCGGCCGGCGCGCCTGTTGGTCATGGGCGGCGGCCCCATCGGCTGCGAGTTGGCCCAGGCCTTCCAGCGCTTGGGGTCCCAGGTCTTTTTGCTGCACAAGTATGAGCGGCTCATGAATCGGGAGGACCCGGACGCGGCGGCGCTGGTTCAGGCCAGCCTGTGCCGCGACGGGGTGCAGCTCCTGCTCAAGGCCACACCTCGGCGAGTCAGCCGGATGGCCACCGGCAAGGTGGTGGCGTATGAGGTGAGCGGCCAGAGCGCGGCCATTGAGGTGGACGAGATTCTGGTGGGCGCTGGCCGGGCCCCCAACGTGGAGGGCCTCAACCTGGAAGCCGCCGGGGTGCAATACGAGGCCGGACGCGGCCGGGGGGTGATCGTTAACGATAAGCTGCAGACGACCAATCCCCATATTTACGCGGCCGGTGACGTCTGCCTGCCGTATCAGTTCACCCATCTGGCCGATGCTGCGGCCCGGATCGTCATTCAGAACGCCTTGTTCTTCGGCCGCAAGAAATTTTCGGCCCTCACCATCCCCTGGTGCACCTATACCGACCCCGAAGTGGCCCACGTAGGACTGTCAGAGAGCGAGGCGCAGAAAAAAGGGATCGCGGTTACGAGCTTTGTCAAGCCGCTGAGCGAGGTGGACCGGGCCATTCTGGACGGCGAGACCGAGGGGTTCGTCAAAATCCTGGTCAAGGCTGGTACAGACAAGATCGTGGGGGCCACCATCGTCGCCCGGCATGCCGGCGAGATGATCAGCGAAGTGTCCACGGCCATGGCCGCTGGCCTCGGCCTGGGCGCCCTGGCCAGCGTCATCCATCCCTATCCGACCCAGGCGGAGGCGATCCGGCAGACCGGAGACCTGTATAACCGCACCCGCCTGACGCCGCGCCTGAAGCGCATCTTCAGCCGGTATCTGGCCTGGCGGCGTTAAATAGTGTCCATCCGGAAAGTCCTTCGAACCCTCGCCCCGCTTGCGGGGAGAGGGTTTGGGTGAGGGGTAT
>CALGOE010000243.1 GCA_937958145.1 uncultured Desulfobacca sp. | reverse complement strand
GGCGGGGCTCCTGGCTGCACCCCGGGGGCCGGTGATCGTCACCAACCGCCTGCCGGCCGAAGGAGGCCGTTGGCAGGGGCCGGAGCACGAGCGGCAAGCCTTGTTGGCCCAGGCATTGTCCCTGGGGGCCGAGTACGTGGATGTGGAATTCACCGCCGACCCGCACTGGCGCCAGGATATGCTGGCCAACCGGGGCCGCGCCAAGATTATCCTTTCCTGGCACGATTTTTCCGGCACCTCCAGCCCGGCCCGATTGGCCGATACCATGCTGGCCATGCTGGAAGTTGGCGCCGATATCATCAAAATCGTCGCCATGGCCCATACCCCGGCCGACGCCCTGGCGCTGCTGGCCCTCATCCCTGCGGCCCGGGAACGGGGCCAGGAGATCATCGCCTTCGCCATGGGCCCGGCGGGCAAATACTCCCGAATAGTGGCGCCACTGCTGGGCAGCTACCTCACCTTTGCCGTCCTGGAACCCGGCCAGGAGTCGGCGCCCGGCCAGCTTACCGTGTCGGAGTGTTTGGCGGTTTGGAAGGTGCTTAAAGACTAGGAAGAGGGATGAGGGAAGAGGCAATAGGGTGAGGCAAGGGGATGTTATTCATGATTCTTGCCTCAAGGCCGGCGCGCCTTGGGGAAAGCTCTCCATCCCGTCTCCGGCCGGTTTGGGCCGGCGCTTAAGGCCAGCTCCATCAAAAAGGCAATCTCCGGTGGCACAGGCTTTCCAGCCTGTGCACGCATCACTTGCAGAGCAGGAACCGAAAACCCTATATTCTCAGGGGAAGAGGGCGAGCCGCCGGCCCGCCCCGCCGCTATTTCCTCACTGAGCGCTTTTGCCGCCCTTGGGACGAAATATTCTTCTTGAAACCGGAAACTGGAAACCAGCAGATGGCAATTCCCATGATTTCAGGCAGTACGCAAGTCTTTGGCATTCTGGGTCGACCGGTGCGCCATTCCCTCAGTCCGGCCATGCACAATGCCGCCTTTGCCGCCTTGGGGGTGAACGCCGTGTATGTGGCCTTCCCGGTACTGGACCTGGTCCAGGCCGTGCACGGCCTCCGGGGCTTGGGCATTGGCGGCGTCAGCGTCACCATTCCCTTCAAAGAAGCCATTCTGCCGCTTCTGGATGAGGTGGACGAGGAGGCCCGGACTATCGGCGCCGTGAACACCGTCGTCAAGCGCGAGGGCCGGCTCTGGGGGACGAATACCGATTGGCAGGGGGCCTTGGCGGCCTTGCAGGATCAAGTCAATCTGGCCGGACAGCGGGTCCTGGTGCTGGGGGCCGGCGGGGCCGGACGGGCCATCGTCTATGCCGTGCGCCGGGCCGGCGGGCACGTCTGGGTCACCGATGCCGAGGCCGACCGGGCCCAGACCTTGGCCCGCCAGTTCGGGGTCAACGCCGTGGCCTGGAGTGAAGCCCCGCAGGTGGACGCGGCCATCCTCATCAACGCCACGCCTGTGGGCATGGCCCCCCAGGATACCGAGATTCCCTATCCGCCGGAACATCTGGGGCAGGTGCAGGTAGTCATGGATATTGTCTATACGCCCCTACAGACCCGCCTGCTCCGGGAAGCTGCGGCCCGGGGCAGCCGCACCATCGACGGCTTGGAGATGCTGATTTATCAGGGGGCGCGCCAATTCGAGCTCTTTACCGGCCAACCGGCGCCCGTCGAAACCATGCGCCGGGCGGCGCGCACGGCCGTGGGGGAGAGGGATAAGGGATAAGTTGAAAAAAAGTACTACACCAGCCCAAAGACCAGCCCTGACCCTGGCCTTGGCTTAAAAAAGGGGTGCATGACCACATGGATGATGTCAAGGAAATTCAGCCCGTGGCGGCGGTGGACGCGGTTATCACCCTGCCGGGGTCAAAGAGCTTCAGCCACCGCGCCCTCATTGCCGCCGGTTTGGCCGCCGGCACCAGCACCTTGCGCAACCTTTTATCAGCCGACGATACCCGCTATACGGCCCAGGCCCTGCGGGATCTGGGGTGCAGCATTGCCTGGGGCCCAGACCTCTGCCAGGTCAGCGGCACCGGGGGGCGCCTGCTGGTGCCCAAGGAGCCGATTTATTTAGGTGATTCCGGGACTTCCATGCGCTTTCTCACCGCGGTGGCAGCCCTGGGGCAGGGCCGTTTTGTGCTCACCGGTTCCGAGCGCCTCTGTCAGCGCCCCATCCAGGATCTCCTGGAAGCCCTGGCCGGTCTGGGGGTGGAAGCCACAAGCGCCCAGAACAACGGCTGCCCGCCGGTCATCGTTCAGGCACGCGGCCTGGCCGGGGGGCCGACCAAAGTCGCGGGGGGCGTCAGCAGCCAATTCCTCTCGGCCCTCTTGCTCATTGCCCCCTTCGCGGCCCGGGACGTGGAGGTGGAGGTGGTGGGGGAGCTGGTGTCCCGTCCCTATGTGGACATCACCCTGAGCGTCATGGAAGATTTCGGCATCGCCTATTACCGGCAGGGCTATCGGTTCTTTGCGGTGCCGGCCGGACAACGCTATCAGGCCCAGGACTATGAGATCGAGGGAGATGCCTCCAGTGCCTCGTATTTTCTGGGGGCCGCGGCCATCACCGGCGGCCGGGTCCGGCTTGCCAACCTGAATCCTGAGTCCTGCCAGGGAGACATTGGCTTCCTCCGGGTCTTGGCCGCCATGGGCTGCCGGGTGGCCACGGCGCCTGACGGGGTGGTGCTGCAGGGGGGGCCGTTGCAGGGGATCCAGATCGATATGGCCAACATGCCGGACCTGGTCCCCACCCTGGCGGTGGTGGCGGCCTATGCCCAGGGCCAGACGGTGATTACCGGCGTCCCTCATCTACGCCACAAGGAATCCAACCGCCTCCAGGCGGTGGCCACGGAGCTGGCCAAAATGGGCATCGCCGTACGGGAGACCAATGACGGCCTCATCATCACCGGCGGCACCCCTAAAGCCGCGCTCATTGCCACCTACCATGATCATCGCCTGGCCATGAGCTTTGCCCTGGCCGGCCTCCGGACGCCGGGCATCAGGATTGCCGATCCGGGCTGTGTGGCCAAATCTTTTCCGGCTTTCTGGGAATACCTGGCCCAATTAAACGCCTAGCGTTTTTGCTGCGATCCTTCCCAAAACTTGAAAAACTAGTAGCGCCGACCTCCAGGTCGGCATCCGGCCGGCTTAGACCAAAAGGTTTGGGCCGGTCTAAGTTTTGAGTAAATCAAGACGCTTACCGGGCGGGAGAATCTGGGGGCAGGATACCAAAATATCTTTTGGCGCGCCCAGTGGTCTTACAAGGCCCGCAAGGATTCGACGATATTCATGCGGGCGGCCCGCACCGCCGGCAGGAAGCCCCCCACCAACCCCATGACCAGTCCGAAAAGAAGGCTTTTGGCGGCAATATCCGGGGTCAGGGAAAAATTGAAGGCGACCTCGGAGAACGTCGCCCAGTTGGTGGTGGAGATGGTAAAAAAGGTCATGAGGGAGGCGGCCCCCAGGCCGACCGCGGCGCCGATCAGGCCGATGAGCAAAGATTCCAGGAGGATGGCACCGAGGATATTGCTGCGGGCAAAGCCCAGGGCCCGGAGGGTGCCGATCTCCACCGTGCGGGTGGCCACGGCCGCATACATGGTGATCATGGCGCCCAGGACGGCCCCCAGACTGAAGATAATGGTGAGGACCAGCCCCAGCAGGCGGATGAAATCGGCCATCCGTCTGGACTGGTCCTCATAAAAAACAATCTCCCGTTTCACCTGCACCGGCAGGCGGGGATCGCTTTCCAACCGGGCCTGCAGGGGGGCAAAATCCCCGGGCGTGCGCAGCCGCAAAAGCACGCTGGAGAAGAGGGGCCGACGGAAGGCCTGCTGCATCTGATCAATATCGCCCCAGATTTCCGAGCTGAAGGCGGTATTGCCGGCGTCCAGGATGCCCACCACGGTCCAATCCCGCATGGCAAAGCGCAGGGTTTCTCCCAACCCGGCGCCGGCAAACCGGCGGGCGATGTCCTGGCCGGTGACGATCTCGGAGGAGCCCGGGCGGAACATGCGCCCTGCGGCCAACTTCACCTCGGGCCGCAGTTCCAGGGCGATGGGCGACACCCCCCGGATGGTGACGTTGGAGGGTGAATCGGTCCCCCGCTTGCGCAGATTAAACAGGACAATCAACTCTGCCGACACCAGCGGCTGGCCCCGTTGATTCAGGGCAATCTCCGGCTGGGAGGCCACGATGGCGGCCTTGTCCCGCTCGAGGATGCTCTGGACCTCTGATTCGGCCGAGGCCCGCAAAACCACGGCGTTGTCATAGGAACCGGTGGCCACCAGGGTCTGGCGCAAGCCCTCGGCCAGCATCAGCACGGCAGCAAAGACAAAGACCACCAAGGCCATACCACCGGCCGTGAGGATGGTGGTGAGCCGTCGGGTCACCAGATTGCGGTAGCTATAACTGAGGGGAATGGCCATACGTGGAAAAAACCATCATTCCTCTGTCCTTGGGCACACCAAAAGTCATGCGGGGGGCGACGGGCAGAGATCGCGCTACAGGGGCAGAGGCGCGCGGTTCTGGTCCCTGCCGTTCGATAAGTAGCTTAATAATATGGTAACTCATAATCACGGAAGAGGGCTTCTGCCAGTCATCCTCCTGAGCAGAAAGGCCCTTTTCTGTTTATCTAAATCTTTTCGCATAGTTTGCCACTTCCTGGGCAGTCTTCTGAACCGCAAAATCGAAGGAGCCGCCGAAGGCGCCGGACGTGATCTCGCCCTCGGCCTGGATCCGGGCTAATTCCCGGTTGTCGCGGTCCAGAAACCTGGCCTCCACCATCATGGTCCCCTTCCCGGCGCTGCCGATGCCGCCCCAGAACCAACGGGTGAATTGACTGCCCGGATTATATTGAATAAAACGGTAGCTGATGGTTAAGCCGGGCCCTCTCCTAAAACCGCCCTCATTATAGATGAGCTGCGCCAACTTGGCTGCAAAGGAGGCATTTACCTCGGCCGGGACATTCACCGTAGATTTATCCTCGACGATTTCAGCGGTGCTGAAGGTTTCCGATGTCTCCGCCGGTGTCATGACGATGGTGCGGCCGGCGCCACAACCGCTGCTGAGGAAGATAAAAAGGAAAAAGAGGCAACCCAGCCACGGCACCACGTTCTGCTTTTTCATAGCCATCTCCTTTGGCAAGGCTCCAACCCTGCCGATCAATTTCGAGCCGCCACCAACCCTGGAAATTCCCTGCCCCAAATTCCATTAGAGCTTACAGGTTCCGTGAATGGAACTGCACGTCTCGGCGTAAAGTTGATCGATCCAGTCCTCCCGCCGGAGGTAGCCCAAGGGGGTGATGCCGCAGGTGGGGCAGGCCCGCTGCTGGGCCAGGCGGCGCAGCAGGGCGTGCATGGTCGTGAGAAATGCGGCATGGCTCCAGGTAAGGGGCGACACCGACAAGGGTTCGCCGGTATGCGGGTGATACTGTTCCGGCAGGACCCCTGAGGGCAGGGCCCGTTGGGCCACCAGTTCCATGAGGTCGATGGCCTCCTGCAGATCCGCCTCGCTCACCGCCTTCTGAATGAGGTAGGCCGCCAGCCACAAGGTGCAGATAATCCAGGGATTGCCCGGCGTGCGCGGATCAATCCGATAGTAGTAATCGTCTTCATACCGGGCCAGACCGGGGCAGGGACTGTCCACCCAGAGGCGCTCCCGGACCGCGGTCATGGTGGCGGCCAGCCGCAGGTCGTCAGGATCATACATGCCAAAGGCAAAGAGTCCGGCCAGGCTGGCGTCGCACACCGGGTCCACGACCAGGCTGCCGTCGCGGCGCCGTTGCAGGAGGCGGCTGAAGCGGCCCAATTCCGGCCGCCAGAGGTGGGCGGAGGCGGCATCCCGAATCTCTGCGGCTACCCGTCGGTATTTATCAGCCCGATCCTCTTCGCCGAAAACGGTGCAGAACAAGGAAGCCGCGGTCAGGCCCCCGAAGACGGCGCCCACGGTAAAGGCGGAAATGCCCCGGCGCTCTTCCCAGAGGTCATAGGACGGCGCCGGCAGGCCGGTCTGAGGTTCCCGGTATTGACTCATAAATTCCGCCGCCCGCTTGACCAGAGGCCGATAAAGGGGCTTGACGAATTCTATATCCCGGTAGAGGACAAAATGGTGCCAGAGGGCCCAGACCACCAGGGCCGTGGAATCTTCCTGAATGGGCAGCTGATTCTGCCCCTCAGCATACCAGGGGTGCCAGGAGGAGGCCAGGGTGCCGTCAGGGTTATATTTGTGCAGCCAATAGCCAGCGCCCTCAATAAGCTTGGCCATAAACTCAAAAAAACGGCGGGCGGGGCTGTCATAGCCGGTGAGGTCCAGGGCGTGGGCCACCAGGGCGCCGTCCCGGGGCCAGACATAGGCGTAGGTATCCCGATTGAACTGGATGACGTCCGAGTCGGTGGCCGCCACGATGCCGCCCTGCCAGTCGATCTGGGTATTCAGCACCAGGAGGCTGCGGCGATAGAGACTGGCCAAAGTTTCTGGCACCAGGTCGAGGGGGGGAGTTTCCTTGCGCACCCACAAGCGCCAATAGGCCGCCGTCCGGTCAATAAGGGTGCGGGGCTGTTTGTAGCGCACCAGGCCGTCCAGCCGCCGGACCTCCTGCCAACTCTGGCAGGCGGCCAGCCAGAAAGCCGCAGCCGCCGAGGCCTGACCGGGGATGGTGAGGTCCAGGCCGATCACCGAGTCCACCGATCCCTGGGCAATGGGATTGCCGGAGAGTTCCCCGTCTTCGGCATCGCGGAACGTCCCCTCCCGGCCCCGAATGCCTTTCTGGCCGGCCGCATACTGGGACAGACCACCCCCTCCCACCACCATGCCATTGGCCAGGAAATACCGGGCCCCCTTGTAATGTACCATGCCGCCGGTTTCCGGGTCAAAGGCCGCGGTGTCGCCTACGTCGTTGCCGGCGATGCTCAGGTCCAGATGCAGGAAGAGTTTCACCAGCCGTTCCCGGGGCAGCAGGTTGATGACCGTGATGTCCTTGAGGTAAATATTTTCATGGAACTCCACCGCATCCCGGCAGATGAGTCGCAGCTGCAGGTCCGGGTGGAACAGGCGCACCTGGGTCACCAAGGAGTCGGTCTCATAGCGTTTTTCCATCTCCCAGGCCGAGTTGACCCAGGCAAAGCGGCCGTCCACCCAGACGCCGAAACGGGAGTGGGCGCCGCCCATATGATTTTCCTGGCCGACATGGGGAAAATACAAATCCCGCAGGTTATAGTGGCGATCAAAGGCCAGCAGCAGATGGCCGTTGCCGATGGGAAGATCCCGGGGCATGGACAGGTCCTCGCACTCAGAAAAACAGCAGGGTGTTGAAAAATCCTTTTCCCTGGGCAACGGGGAGAGAAAAGCCCTTGTTTTTTGCTTTTGGCACTGCCAAAAGGCCCCTTGGGGTTGGGGGAGAGGGCTTCGCCCCCTGGCCCCCTGCCCTGCAGGGACTTTTTCAACAACCTGATAGGGGGCCGCCCTAATATATGATAAACTTCTTTTACGGTAAGGGAAAATTTTTGCCTGTCAAGGGAAATATTGCCTGGGGGGGCCAATGTATCAGACTCTGAGCGATTATCTGCGCCGGCCGGTGGAGAGCCAGCCGGAGCGGCCGGCCATCATCAACGTCCTCGGCGGCACTGTCCAGAAGCTTTCCTATGGACAGATGTATGATCAAATCCAGCGGGTGGCCGCCTGGCTCCTCCGGCAGGGATTTCAGCCCCGGGATCGGGGCCTGCTGATCATGGAGAATCGGCCGGAATGGCCCATCAGTTATTTCGGCCTGCTCCTGGCCGGGGGCACGGCCGTGCCGGTGGATGTGCAAGCCCGACCGGAACATGTGGCCTTTGTCCTGGAGCAGACCCAGGCCAAGGTAGCCTTTGTTTCGGCCCAGGCGCCCCTGGCCGCCATTGCCCAGGCGCCGTCAATGCAGCACCTGGTGGTGGCCGGACCGCCAGCCGCATGCGGACTGCCGGCCACCCCCTTTGGTGAACTGCTGCCAACCCCGCCGGCCGAAGCCCTGCCCCAGGTGCAGGCGGACGATCTGGCGTCGATCATCTACACTTCCGGGACCACCGGCCGGCCCAAGGGCGTCATGCTTACCCAGAAAAATTTTGCCGCCAACTATGAGGGCATTGCGGCGCTCCGGGCCGTGACCCCGGAGGACAATTTTCTGGCCCTGCTGCCCCTGTTCCACGCCTTCCCCTTTACTGCCACCCTGCTGCTGCCCCTGTTTACCGGGGCCAGAGTGACCTTTCTGGATACCCTCAAGGCCGAACCGGTGCTGCGCACCATCAGAGAACAGGGGGTGACCATCCTGCCGGTGACGCCCCAGGTCCTGGCCCATTTTTATCGGGGCATCGCCGCCCGCCTGGAGCACCTGCCCCTGGGTCTGGGCCACCTGCTGCCCCGGGTCCTGGCATGGGCCCAGCGGTGGCAACAGCGGGGCGGTCCAGACCTGAGCGGACTGTTGACCCGCAAGTTCCGTCAGGCCCTGGGTGAGCAATTCCGCTTTTTTGTCAGCGGCGGGGCCAAGCTCCCCGAGGAGCTGGCCGAAAACTTCGCCCGCCTGGGATTCACCGTCTTGGAGGGCTATGGCCTCACCGAGACCGCGCCGGTGGTCGCCATCAACCCGCCGGCAGCCCCGCGCCTGGGTTCGGCTGGGAAACCGCTGGTAAATGTCGAGGTCCGCATTGACCAGCCGGATGCGCAGGGGGTGGGGGAAATCCTCATCCGCGGGGACAACGTCATGGCCGGCTATTTTCAGAACGAAGCCGCCACCCAGGCCGTGATCCAGGATGGCTGGTTCCGCAGCGGCGA
>CALGOE010000242.1 GCA_937958145.1 uncultured Desulfobacca sp. | reverse complement strand
AGCTCTGGCCGTGGCTGGGTTCTTTTTTGCCGGGAGAAAACTGACCATAAACGACTGTCGGGGCGTATTCCTCTATAGCATTTTTCCCATCGCAGGGATTGCCTTTCTGGCTTTCTTCAGAACCTACACAGCCGTTGATTTGGAGTTTGGCAGACAATCAAATTTTGTCACCAGCGGCGGCTATGGGCCCAATCAAGTCTCCGGCATCCTGGGCCTCGGGGCCATACTCTGTTTTTTATTATTGATGCTGCAAGAACGCTTTGACCGGTTGAGCTGGTTGTTTGCCGGACTCATGAGCTGGTTTCTCATGCAGGCCTTTTTGACCTTTTCCCGGGGCGGGATTGCCAATTTTTTAGGAGCGGTGCTGTTATCGGCGCCGTTTCTCTTAAAAAAGCAAAAGCGAAATCTATCGAAATTACTCTATCTGCCGCTTCTGGCCGCAATTTTGGCCCTCATCCTCTTTCCCCGCCTTGATGCCTTTACCGGCGGCAAAATGAGCGAGCGGTTCAGCGACACCAGCACCACGGGCCGCTGGGAGGTCATCCAGAAAGATCTGGCTTTGTGGCAGAATAATTTTATCCTTGGCGTTGGGGCAGGGAAGTCGGCCACATTGCGGTTTCAAGACGCAGATTCTCCCTTAGTCTTGGGACAGACCGAATCTTTAGCTGTCCACACGGAATATTCCAGGATGTTGGCCGAGCATGGCATATTCGGTCTTTTGGCTTTGCTCCTGCTTGGGGTGATGTTTGCCGGGGCCGTTTTGTCAGCACCCAACGCCATGGTGCGAGGCATCAAATTAGCCCTTATGGGATGTGCCCTCTTGGCCATGACCCATCAGGCCATGCGCTTGGTGGCCATCGCTTATTTCTTTGCCTTTTGCCTAGCCTGGGTGGAGGAAGACGAGCCGTGCGGCTGATGCTGGTAAGCTCCGAATTTCCGCCAGGGCCGGGTGGCATTGGGCATCATGCTTATCAGGTAGCGCGCCATCTTTGTCAAAAGGGCTGGCAAGTGGTCGTGTTAACCTCCCAAGATTATGCTGCCCCGGAGGAAATTGCAGCGTTCAACCGCAGACAGGATTTTACCATCGTCCGCTTCAAAAAGATTCATGGGCCTCCCGTGGAGGCTTTATATCGGTTGGTGGTACTGCATCGCTGGGTGCAACGACAGCGCCCGGCAGTCATTTTAGCCAGCGGGACGCGGGCCGTCTGGCTGGCAGCAGGCTTTACCCGCCTTTTTCCTCTCCCCTGGCTCGCTGTGGGGCATGGCTATGAATTCGGGACCAAACAAAGGCTGGATCAGCATTTGAACCGCTTGGCGTATAGTCAGGCCGATTGTGTCATCAATGTCAGTGCCTACACCCAGAGCAGGATGCATCAGTTGGGGGTCAGACCGAAGCAAGAAGTGGTTATCCATAACGGCGCTGATAATGAACTCTTCCGGGTCATGCCAACGGAGCACATTACCTCTTTTCGGCGGCAGCTAGGGTTGCTCGATAAAAAGGTCCTCTTGACAGTGGGCAACGTCACGGAGAGGAAAGGGCAGGAAGTGGTCATCCGGGCCCTGCCACTGATCCAGCAGGCTGTCCCCGAGGTGCATTATCTCATTGTTGGCCTGCCAACGCTCCGTGCTCAGTTAAGCCAATTAGCCGAAGACTTGGGTGTTGCCGGCCGGGTCCATTTTCTCGGTCCAGTGGACCAGAGGACCTTGGTTCAGGCCTATAACGCCTGCGATATTTATGTTATGACCAGCCGTCATGCCCAGAGCGGCGATTTTGAGGGCTTTGGCATTGCAGCGGTGGAGGCGGCGCTGTGCGGCAAACCGGCGGTAGTGACTCAGGGCAGCGGCCTCGAAGAGGCCATCCTGCCGGGGCACACCGGCCTGACGGTGCCGGAAAATGATCCTGCCGCCACTGCGAAGGCGATAACTTTCCTATTGCAAGACGATGCCTGTCGCCAACAGTTCGGCCATCAGGCCAAAGAGCGAGCCCTCCGGGAGCAGACCTGGGCCAGCGCCGTACAAAAATATGACCAGGTTTTAAAAACAGTTATCGAACAGCGCCAAAGCAGAAACTGAGGTATGCCATCGCCTCATGAAACTCCTCATTATCTCCCATACCCCTCATTATCTTCGACCGGACGGCACCTTGGTCGGTTGGGGGGCAACCGTCCGGGAGATTGACTACCTGGCGAAGATCTTTGCGGAGATCGTCCATATTGCCCCCTTGCATCAGGAAGAGGCGCCCGCCAGTTCTCTTCCCTACACCGCCGAAAACGTGGAATTCCGGCCGGTCCGGCCTGCTGGTGGCAGAAACCTGAGCCAGAAGCTAAGAATAGCCTCCGTAATTGATTCCTATGTAAAAATTATCAAAGCTGAATCAGCGCGGGCAGATGTCGTACAGATCCGTTGTCCGGCCAATATCAGTCTCATTGCCCTGCTCGTCATGGCTGGCTTCCCAAGGCCGCCATATTTATGGGTAAAGTACGCCGGCAACTGGCAGCCCAACGGTAAGACTCCATGGTCCTACACCCTGCAGCGCTGGTGGCTCAATCGCGGGTTACACCGGGGCATGGTCACCATTAACGGCCGGTGGCCCCGCCAGCCTCCCTGGGTGCACTCTTTCCTCAATCCCTGCCTGACCTTGGCGGAAATTGAGCAGGCCAAGGCCATGGTGGCGGCCAAACAACTCTCTTCGCCCCTCCAGATGCTGTTCGTCGGCCGGGTGGAGGAGGCCAAGGGAGTGGGCCGGATTTTAGAAATCGCCCTGGCCCTCAAGAAACAAGGGATTGCTTTTCACCTCCATATTGTCGGCGACGGCCCGGAAAAACCCACTTTCGGGGCTTGGGTGCGAGACCACGATTTAGTTTCCCTGGTAACCTTTTACGGCTGGCAGCCACGGCCCGCTTTGGCCGCTTTTTATGCTCGCGCCCATTTTTTCCTGTTTCCTTCCGCCACTGAAGGCTGGCCCAAAGTACTCAGCGAGGCCATGGCCTACGGCGCTGTGCCATTGGCTGGGGCGGTGTCCAGTATTCCCCAAATTATGGCTGAAATGGGCTGCGGCGTAGCGCTGCCTCCCCTTGATCTGGCAGGCTATGTGGCCGCCATGCACGAATATATCGCTCACCCGGAAAAGTGGCAGCAACAGAGTCTGGCCGGGAGGGCAGCGGCTCCTCAGTTTACTTATGAAGCGTATGGAGAACAGCTGAATCGTATTTTTCAGGAACAATGGGGCCTGAGTTTATCTTCGAGCCCTGTTTAGGCAAAACAGAATGATAAAGGGAGAAGCAGTAGGCGGTTGGTAGCGGCGAATTCTTCGGGTTTCTCCTCTTGTCTGATTCCTGGACCATACTTCAGCCCTGACACTTGGCAGGCTTCAAAACCCGTCTCGGTGGGGAACAGGGCAAAGCGCTCAGAAAAATAGAACCACGGTAATATGAGCCTCCCCGGCATCCCTTTCCTCAAAGGGGAAAAGATATGAATGCCTCAGGCGAAACCACCTCTCTTTTTGGCGTTATTCTGGCCGGCGGCGTTGGCGCCCGCTTTTGGCCCTTGAGCCGGGCAGCCTACCCGAAACAGGTCTTGCGGCTATTGGGCACCGAATCCATGCTGCATGCCACGATCCGCCGAATTTTACCCCTCATTCCAGCCGAGCGCCTGGCTGTGGTCACCAATGCCGAGCAGGCGGATGTCATCCGTCTGGACTTACATCACTACAACTTAACCGACATTCCCCTCTGGCTGGAGCCGCAGCGGAAAAACACGGCCGCGGCGGTGGCCTTGGCCGCCTGCCGTTTTTATTCCTGCAGCCCTGATGCCTGCCTGGCCGTCTTCCCGGCGGATCATTACATCCAGGATGAACCCGCATTCCTTATGGGTCTCCTACAAGGCCTCCGTCTGGCCCATCGCGGCTACCTGGTGACCTTTGGCATTCAACCCACCCGCCCGGAAACAGGCTATGGCTACATCAAGGCGGGGGAGCCTCTGGATGCCAACGGTACTTCGTTCCAAAGTGCCGCGTTCATCGAAAAACCGGATCTGAATCGGGCCCAGGCTTTCCTGCAGGCCGGCTCCTATTATTGGAACAGTGGCATCTTCCTTTTCCGTCTGCCGGATATCCTTCAGGCCTTGCAGAACTTCCTGCCGGAGATATACCAAAAATTCGCTCAGCTGAAGGATGATGATACGCCGGCGCGCTTAGGGGAAATTTACCAGGACCTTCCCGACATCTCCCTGGATCACGGCATTATGGAAAAAGCGCCCAACGTCGCAGTAGTGCCCTTGAACGTGGGCTGGAGCGACGTGGGGTCCTGGGGGGCGCTCCATGACCTTTTCCCCCAAGATGGCCGTGGAAACGTTCAGCTCGGCCGGACCATTGATCAGGGCAGCCGGGATTGCCTCTTCTTTACCCAGGACCGCCTGGTGGCCACCCTCGGGCTGGACAATATCATTGTCGTGGATACGCCGGATGCCACACTCGTTTGCCACCGCCAGCAGGCCCAACAGGTCAAAGACCTGGTCCGGATGTTGGAGGAGAAGGATTGTGTGGAAACCAAGCAGCATTTGACCGTGGAACGCCCCTGGGGCAGCTACACGGTGAAAGATTCGGGGCCGGGATACAAAGTCAAACAGGTGGTGGTTGCACCCGGCAAGCGGCTGAGCCTGCAATTGCACAATATTCGCGCCGAGCATTGGGTCGTGGTTCAGGGTACTGCCTTGGCCACGGTGGGGAAGCAGCAGCACCGCCTGGCAGCCAATGAAAGCATCTACGTTCCCCCGCAGACGGCACACCGTCTGGAAAACCCCGGCACCGACCCGCTCGTGATCATTGAGGTTCAGACCGGTCCCTATCTGGAGGAAGATGATATCGTCCGATTGGAGGATGATTTCTGGCGGGAGGTTACTGCGGCCAATTGATCCCAAAATCTTTTGCTCTTGCCTATACAGAAATTCCATCTATGCCTCGCCCCACTCAGGGGGGGAGGATTTAAAGGTCAGGAACGCTAACAATATCTTACTCCTGGTGATATGTTGTTAAGCAAACGTTTTTTAGCAAACAATACGATCGTATTTGTAACTATCTTAGTTAGTTTACTAGGTATTGCATTACTTTTACATTGGATACTGCCATTTTTATTATACCAAGAATCACCTGATTACCATTCCTTTTATAAACCTGTCGCCCAGAATCTTCTCAACGGCAACGGGCTTCAGGATGCCAAAGGCAAGCCGGCAAGCCGCTACCCCCCGGGATATCCGGTCTTGCTAGCCTTATCATTTCGATTGGCACATTTCCTATCCTTAGCAGAAAATACAGTTTTGCTGATCATAAATATCTTGTATTTTTCCCTGGCAGCTTTTTTCCTTTTTTTAGTAGTGCAAAAAGTTACTGGGTCATGGTATAGTCTTTTAACAGTGCTGGGTTTTCTCACCTACCCGTTCAGCCTCTGGCTTATCTTGCAGCCGACGGCCGAACTTCCCTTTATGGTTTTTCTCTATGCCGCATTTTGGCTGTTTGTTTTGGCCATTTTGAGAA
>CALGOE010000241.1 GCA_937958145.1 uncultured Desulfobacca sp. | reverse complement strand
TATTTAGATAAATATTTCTTATAAATAAATCGGCGTATTTCTTCCAAAGTTTATAAAAAACCGCGCAGGTCGAAAAAGCTTTCCATACCGGGGGGCTTTCTCCTGATCATCCTGAGCGTCGCCAAGGTTCTGAGATTCCTGGTTGCCAGCGCTCCCCCAGCCCGGCAAAATGAGCCCATAAAAGTTAAAAAAATCCCGAGGGCGGGAGAGTTCCGGCTCATTAACTTCTTCGCCTTCGGTGACCTCCACGCCGTTTTTTCCTGATTTCATTCAAATCTTTTCTCAAGCGTCTATTCAGACCGGCACGAATAGGATACTATAGAGGACATCCGCAGGCACTCCCTGCAGCCTGGCGACCAAGGCCAGGGGCAGGTCCTTGCCTGGCCGGTGTCAGAGGCGAGGACCGACGCGTCTTGTTTCCGGACCCCCTCCCGGCAAAGACCTTGGCGACAGCTTCATGAGAAGGATGACGGAGATGCCCGAACCTCCAGAAACAGAAGCCATCAGACCACAGGCGGCCCGCCGGCGGCTGGAAACCCTTGAACCACCCACGGCGCCGTATGCCCATGAGCCCCTCATTGCCTTTTTGCAACGGGTTATCCATTTCGCCGTGCGTCTGCTGGCCGTTCTGATGACGGTGGTGATTCTCTGGGGCATCGGCGACGTCGTCTGGATGCTCTATCAACAGCTGCTGTCGCCACCCTTCATGCTGATGAATATCAACGACATCCTGGCAACCTTCGGCGCCTTCATGGCAGTTCTGATTGCCATTGAAATCTTCATCAACATCACTCTGTACTTACGTGACGACGCCATTCACGTCAAGTTGGTCATGGCCACCGCCCTCATGGCCATTGCCCGGAAGGTGATTATTTTTGATTATGACAAACTGGCCCCGGATTATGTCTATGCCACCGGTGCCGTGATCCTGGCTCTGAGCATCGGCTATTGGCTTATCTCCAAGAAGAGCAAATCGGAAGGTGAGGAATATCCCTGCATCAAAGAAGAGTAGAGCGGCGGGGTGACCCTGGCCGCTTGCCCCCTGAGGCACTACCTGCCTTTGCTTTCACACCCTGGCGATCTGGAAGGACGCGCTTATGTTCGGCAAACGCATCACGCTTTTCAAACTTTTCGGCTTCGAAGTCCGCCTCGACGCCAGTTGGTTGATCATCGCCATCCTGGTGACCTGGTCGCTGGCGGCCGGGGTTTTCCCATATCTTTATCCTGGCCTGAACCGAGAGACCTATTGGACCATGGCCGTGGTGGGAGCCCTGGGGTTATTCATCTCCATCGTGGTCCACGAGTTCAGCCATTCCCTCGTGGCCCGGCGCTTCGGCATGTCCATGAAGGGGATTACCCTGTTTATCTTCGGCGGCGTGGCGGAAATGGGCGACGAGCCGCCCACTGCCAAGGCCGAGTTTCTCATGGCCATTGCCGGTCCCGTGGCCAGCCTCATGATCGCCGCGATCTTTTTCCTGATCTATCGCCTGGGTGAACAGGTAGGCTGGCAGGCCCCGGTGAACGCCGTAATTTACTATATCGCCTCCATCAACGGCATCCTGGCCGCCTTCAACCTTCTGCCGGCCTTTCCCCTGGACGGTGGACGGGTATTGCGGGCCATTCTCTGGGGCTATAAAGGCGATCTGCGTTGGGCCACCCGGGTTTCCTCCACCGTGGGTGCGGCCTTCGGTTTGGGGCTGATCTTTGTCGGTATCCTGCAATTTGTCGGCGGCAACCTCATCGGCGGCATGTGGCTGGCCCTCATCGGCATGTTTCTCCGGAACGCCGCCCAGACCTCGTACCAGCAGCTTCTGGTGCGGAAAGCCCTGGAGGGCGAGTTGGTGCGGCGGTTCATGGTCACCGACCCCATTACCGTCCCGCCGCAGCTCACGGTGCGGCAATTGGTGGAGGATTATATCCTCACCCATCAACACCGCCTGTATCCCGTGCTGGACGGCGACCGTTTATTGGGCTGCGTCACCACCCGCCAAGTACGGGAAATCCCCCGGGAGGACTGGGACCAAAGAACGGTGCGAGATGTGCTCCTGCCGGTTTCGTCGGCAAACAGCATTCCCCCGACCATGGACGCGGTCCAGGCCCTGGCCACCATGAATCAATCGGGTTTCACCCGCCTCCTGGTGGTGGAAAACGGCCGTCTGGTGGGACTCTTGACCCTGAAGGATCTGCTCAACTTCTTCTCCTTGAAGGTGGAACTGACCTAAGGGACTGGGGCCGGAAGCCCCCCCGGCCCTGACAGAACGTGCCCCCACCTGTCAGCCCATTGTCCCACTTGCGGCCCGTGCCATGGGCACCCCGAGCTCGGTGACGACATAGAGAGTCAGCTCGCCGGTGAATCCTTTTAATTCTGTCTTTATCTCTCGCTGCACGGCCACGGCGCCGTGGGTGTGTTGGTAGACAGCCTCTGAGATGACCACTTCCCCATCCTGGGCTAACGCCTGGAGGCGATGGGTCAGGTTGACCGCCGAACCGACGATACCATATTTGGTGCGGGTTTCGGAACCGATGTTGCCCACCACGACCTCGCCGGCATGAAGCCCGATGCCCAGAGCCAGGGACGGCCATTCCGGATGGTCGGTCCGCAAGGCCGCCATCTCCGACTGGATCTGCAAGGCACATTTCAAGGCCCGCCGGACCACCGGTGGCAACGGCTCCTCCAACGGGTCAAAAAAAGCCAGAACTGAATCACCAAAAAAATCAACAATAATCCCATCGTAGTTCTGGACGACCGCAATGATCCGGGCAAAGTGTTGATTCAGGAGGGTGATCGTCATGTCCGGGGTCAGGGTCTCGGCCAAAGGCGTGAATCCCCGGATATCGGTCATCAGGATGGCTACCTGGCGTTTCTGTCCACCCATGCGGACAGATACCGGGGACCGCAGGATTTCCCGGGCCACTTTGGCGTCCACATAGCGGCCGAAGGTCGTCTGAATAAAATCCCGTTCTTGTAAACCCTGCACCATGGCGTTGAAACTCTGGGTCAACCGGCCGATCTCGTCCTGACTGCGGACCGGCAACGGGGTGCCATACCGGCCTTGCGCCACCTCATTGGCAGCCTCGGACAGTTGGCGCAGTGAGGCCAGCGGCGCGCCCAAACCCCACCGCAGCAGGGCCAAAATCACCAGGATGGTGAGCAGGGAAGAAAAAATATACGAGAAGCGGAAACGTAAATAAGACCCCAGAATTTCGGTACTGGAAGCATGCAACAGCAGGGCCCAAGGTGCCTCCTTAAGGCGGACATAACCCACCACCCGGTCCGCCAGATAGCTCCTTTTCAGGATGGTTCCTATCTTTTCCTCCCGCACCGCCTCTTTCAGGATGGCTTCCAGCTCGTCATGGGGAGGGCCCCAACAGAACTGGCCCTGTTGGGCCGGATCGGGATGGACCACATACCGGCCGTCTTTGTCCACCAGACACAAAAGATTGCTCAGGTGCCAACCGCCCTTTTCCTGACCAGGCATCAAGGTGGCAAGGTCCAGGGCCACTTCCAGGTGTCCCAGGAGCTTGTTCTTTTTATCCTGCAGTCTGACCTGCAAAGACACCGTGCGACCATCCGGCTGCAGGGCAAACGTTGGGGCTGACACCTGGTGAATACGGGGGGGAATGAAACCGTCCGGCCGCGGCGGCCCAAGGCCGGCCGCGGTTGGCACGAGACCTTCTTGCCAGCTCAGTCGAACCCGGCTCACGCCTTCTTGTTTTTCTAAAATATTCAGCAGCCATTCATGCTTTTTGGCACCTAAAGGGTTGCCGCCGGTTTGGGCAAAGGCCTCCATGACCCGGACGATCCTCCCCACCTTTTCATCCACCTGGCGCGCCGCTTTTTCCAAACGGAGGAGGGTGGCCTGCCGCCACTCCGTCAACACAATGGTTCGCAGATAAAGATATTCCACGATATTGCTGATGGCCAAAAAGAGAACCAGGGGCAGCACCAGCAGCAGCAATAATCTTCGATATAGACTGGTAAAAATCGGCATGATAATATGGTATCGGATTGGAGGCCAAAGAGGGAAGTTTTTTCCTCTCTTTCCCATACTGCAGCAGACTGGGTTGGCCGCTCAAGTATCGCCTTTCTTGACGGGGAGAGAATGCCGTTACGCCTTTTGGAAGTGATTCTACCCACAGATCAGATTGCGATGGTGGATGAGATGTTGCGGGAGACAGCCATCGTCAATATCTGGTACGATCAGATTTCTGAGCAGCAGACCCTCCTGAAAATCCTGGCCCAAGCGGAACAGACCGAACTCCTCATAGACTTATTTGAGCAGAGGTTTGGCCAGGAGCCTTGGTTTCGGCTCATCCTCCTGCCCGTGGCGGCCACGGTGCCCCGGGAGGCTGAGCCGACGGCGGCCACGGCCGGGGAAGTTGGCGCCGAGGAAACCGACAAGAAAAAACAGGAGCGCATCAGCCGGGAGGAACTTTACGCCAATATCCAGGAAATGGCCCGCCTGACCCGGGTTTATCTGGGGATGGTGTTTCTCTCCACGGTGGTGGCGGCCGCCGGCCTGCTCAATGACAACGTGGCGGTGATCATCGGCGCCATGGTGATCGCCCCGCTCTTGGGACCCATCCTGGCCCAGGCCATGGCCACCACCCTGGGCGATTTTGATCTGGGTCGACTGGCTCTCAGGACCAACCTCATCGGTTTGACGCTGGCCCTGGTCCTGTCCATCTTTCTGGGTCTCATCCTGACGGTTAGTCCCTATGGCCGGGAGGTGACCGCCCGCACCAACATCGGCCTGGGAGATATTTTTGTGGCTCTGGCCTCGGGAGGCGCCGGCGCCCTGGCCTTTACGGCGGGCGCGTCCACCGTCTTGGTGGGCGTCATGGTGGCCGTGGCTCTCCTGCCCCCTTTGGCCAACTTCGGTCTCCTCCTGGGTTCAGGGTACCTGTTTCCAGCCTTGGGTGCCGGGCTTCTGTTGGTTACCAATATCATCTGCGTCAACCTCGCTGCAGTCATCGTTTTTTGGCTCCAGGGGGTTCGCCCCACCACCTGGTGGGAGGAAAAAAAGGCCCGGCGGGCGACGGTCATCTCCGTGGGCGCCTGCCTCGGCCTGCTGGCCGTTTTGATTGTCGCCGTTATCCTGGCGCAACATGTCAAAACATTGGTTTTTTACCTCTTATAATGTCAAGGTGGACCGAACCATGTGGATCTGCAGCGAACTTTCCTGTGAATTGCTGAAGCTGGTGATCGCTGCGGTCATGGGCGGCGTCATCGGCTTCGAACGCGAGGTCCACGGCCAGGCGGCTGGTCTGCGCACCAACGTCCTGGTCTGCACCGGCGCCTGCCTCCTCATGATGCTGTCTTTATATATTCCCGTTCTCTATCGGGATGTGCCCATGGCCGATTCGGTCATCCGCCTGGACCCCGCCCGCATCGCCTCCTATGCCATTGCCAGCATGGGTTTTCTGGGTGCCGGGGCCATCATCTCGGGCAAAGGCACGATCAAAGGGCTGACCACCGCAGCCGGCATCTGGCTGGTCACCGGCATCGGTCTGGCCATCGGCGCCGGCTTTTTCCTCCCGGCCGTAACCTGTCTGGTCCTCAGCCTCTTTGTGCTCTATGGCTTCCGGAAGATCAAAAAATATCTGCCCCGGGATGAGCACACCCTCCTGACCCTGGTTTTTGATCAGGGGCGGGAGCATCTGGAGGCCATCAAAAGCTTTCTGGAGACCCACCGCATAACCATCAACTTCATCAATTATTACCTGGACCATCAGACCCAGACCCTGACCTATAAACTGCGTCTGCAAGCAAAGATGGATATTCCCTGGGATCAACTGCTGGCACATTTCCAGGAACTGGCCGGCCTGCAGCAGATTTCCTGGGAAGAAGCCACAGTGCCGTAAAACGTCCAGCAAGGGCAAGGAGAAATCTGCATGTATGAGAATATCTTATTGGCTGTGGACGGCCCGGTGGCCACGCTCACCTTCAACCGCCCCGAGAAACTCAACGCCCTCAATGCCGACATGCTCCAGGAACTGACCAGGGCCCTGGCGGCGATTCAAGCCGATGCCGCCATCCGGGTGCTCATCCTCACCGGCCAGGGACGGGCCTTTATCGCCGGGGCCGATGTTCGCCAGTTCCTGGAGTTTGACAGCCGCCGGGCTTATGAGTTTGCCAGCCAGGCCCAAGGGGTGGTCCGCCGTTTGGAAACCTTGTCCATCCCGGTCATTGCCGCAGTGAACGGCTTTGCCCTGGGGGGCGGCTGCGAGGTAGCCCTGGCCTGTGATCTGATCTATGCCTCCGAGAAGGCCACCTTTGGCCAACCGGAAATCAACCTGGGTCTGATGCCCGGCATCGGCGGCAGCCAAAGACTGGCCCGCCTGGTGGGCAAGGGGCTGGCCAAGGACCTCTGCCTCACCGGCCGGGCCCTCACCGCCGCCGAGGCCCTGGCCCTGGGTCTGGCAGCCCGGGTCTTTCCCCCGGAATCGCTGCTCCCGGAATGCCGCCGCATCGCCTCGGAGCTGGCCGCCAAAAGTCGCTTTGCCCTGCACCAGATCAAACAGGTCATCAACCTGGGCTTCAACCTGGACCTGCCCAGCGCCCTGGAGATGGAAACCCAGGCCTTTGGTCTCTGCTTTGCCTCCCGCGATCCACACGAGGGCGTGCGGGCCTTTTTGGAAAAACGCCCGGCCCACTTCAGCTCCTGAAACTTATCCCGATATCACGCTTGGGCAGGATCGAACAACAAACTGGTCAGGGTCCGTAAATGGTCCGCGTGCGGCAGCGTGATCATTTCCACCTTCTGGTGGTCAAGGTCCAGCAGGGCAAAATTCAGGTTGGCAAAACGCCCTTCCTCATACGTAAAGGCGCCGGGAACGATGAGATACACTGCGTCGGCGGCCAGGGGGAGCACTTCCTGGCGCCGATGCGCAGCATGACGGGGCGTGGAGTTAATATAGAGGATCTGATTGAGGCTGGGGCCAAACCGGGTCACCGAAGGGGTATGGGTATGCCCGTGGCAGATGAGTAAAGGGGGCCGCCCCGTGGCCGGCGCCTGCTTGTAGGCGGCGATCTGGCGGCGATAGGTCACAATGGCCGTGGCCCGGGTGTGGGCCAGGAAAATCCGGCCCGCCAGCGCCACGCTCAGGCCATGCCGGGTTGCCTCCGGCAGGTCTGGCCAAAAAACGTCGTGGACCCAATAAAGCTCACGGCCGGCTTGGGCCTGGAACCAGGCAAGAAAGGGCTCCGTTTCACAATCGCCCAAACACGCCAGGCGATTGATGCCCACTCGCTCTAAAAACTGAAAAAATAAAGGAAGTCCGGCCCGATAGAGATGGGTATCCGAAATCAGGGCCAGGACTCCCTTGAATTGCCTGGCTGTCCCCATGGCCTGCGGTCAGCCGTTGTCGTAGAGGCTTAGACGACCTTGGGACCGCAGGCATGTCCTTCGTGGCCTTTGATGCGGTCCACCAACTCAACCACAAATTTCAGGGCTTCGTCTTTATCCTTGTCAATGATGATCTCTTGCAGACGTGCCTGCTCCTGGTCCGAAAAAACGATGGTCTTATCCGCCATAATCACTCCTCCTTCTTGGCTTTCGGGGCTCAAATAAATTATTTCATTCACAATGTAATCGCCGCCGCCGGACCTGTCAATATCAATCCGCCGGACCGGGCTGGAAAGTTTGGGTGGCAAAGGGGGCTGACCGGTATTACAATAACGGTAGAAAGGAGAACACTATGAGCTTATTGGAACGAAAAACCCAACCGCCCAAATGCCCTTTCTGTGGCCAGGTCATCGAACCGCCGCATCCCGTCGACGATGATCCCCTCTTTGAATTTGACGGCGGTGAATGCTCCTGTGGTGCTGCCTATTGTTTTGACCCCACCGCCCGCAACGGCGGCGCCGTCATGCTCCAGGCCATGGTCCAGGCCTGCCGTGGTGATTGGGATAAAGCGTTAAACCTCAGTATGGGGGAGGATTATCTGGACGGCCTCATTACCCGTTACAGCGCCCTCACCCACCGGGTCAACGCCCCCGGCGCTTTTGGCACCATCTACTTCATCCGCCTAAAATCCAAAAAGTGATCTTTCACCGCAGACTCACCCGGGTCTTCTCCCAGAGGCAGCCCGGCGGGGTCAGCAAGGCCGGTTCAACCACCGCCCTTAAAGCTCCCCGGGGCCGGCAATGCGTCCTAAAACGGCGGAGGCGGCGGTGACCGCCGGGTTGGCCAGGTAAACTTTGGACTCGGGATGGCCCATACGTCCGACAAAATTGCGGTTGGTGGTGGCAATGGCCGTCTCGCCCGGGGCCAGGATACCCATGTGGCCGCCCAGACAGGGGCCACAGGTGGGCGGACTGATGACGGCACCCGCCGCCAAAAAGATCTCCAGAAGCCCCTCCTTCAGGCATTGGGCGTAAATCCAGGGGGTCGCCGGGATAATAATCAGGCGGACGCCCGGGGCCACCTTCCGGCCTTTCAGGACTTTGGCCGCCAGCCGCATGTCCTCCAGCCGGCCGTTGGTGCAGGAGCCGATGACCGCCTGATCAATGGGAACGTTCCCCACCTGGGAAATGGGATGGGTATTCTCCGGCAGGTGGGGAAAGGCTACCTGCGGCTCTAGGTTGCTGACGTCAAATTCCCGCACCCCCGCATAATTGGCACCCGGATCGCTGGCAAAGAACCTGAAGGGGCGCAGGGCCCGATCGGCCACATACTCTCTGGTCACCTCGTCCGGGGCGATAATGCCGTTTTTGGCC
>CALGOE010000240.1 GCA_937958145.1 uncultured Desulfobacca sp. | reverse complement strand
GGTCAGACTTGATAAGCATTAGCAATATTACTGCGGGCTTGGGACCACGGTAGCCGTGCCGCCGGATGCGGCGGCGGCATCCCACCCACAGGCATTGAGCGGAGTAGGCTAATGGATGTTATTGCGCAGATACGACAGGGTGATATCCGGGCCACGGCCCGGTTAATGCGGGATTTGGACGAAGGGGATCCCCGGGCCCGGGAGGTCCTGAAAGGGCTGTATCCGTATACCGGCCGGGCCCATGTGGTGGGGATCACCGGCTCGCCGGGGGTGGGCAAGAGCACCCTTACCGATAAAATGATCCACTATCTCCGGGAACAGGGTCTGACCGTGGGCGTGGTGGCGGTGGACCCCACCAGCCCCTTTTCCGGCGGCGCCATCCTGGGGGATCGCATCCGCATGCAGCGCCACGCCACCGATGAGGGGGTTTTTATCCGTTCTCTGGCCACCCGGGGGCATTTTGGCGGTCTGACCGCCTCGGCCCGGGCCGTCATCAATGTCCTGGACGCCATGGGCAAGGATTTTATTCTGGTGGAGACGGTGGGGGTGGGCCAGGATGAGGTGGATATCGTTCATGCGGCCCATACCACCATTGTGGTCACCGTCCCCGGCATGGGTGATGATATCCAGGCCATCAAGGCCGGCATCCTGGAGATCGGCGACCTGTTTGTGGTCAACAAGGCGGACCGGGAAGGCGCGGACCGCACCTATCAGGATCTGCTCACCATGATCGACCTGCGCCAGACCGAGGCCAGCAGCGACGGCTGGCGCCCCCAGGTCTTCAAGACCGAGGCCCAGAAAAATATCGGCGTGCCGGAATTGATGGCCGCCATCTTCGCGCACCGGGAGTTTCTGCACCGGGACGGCGGCCGCTACCTGGCCCAGATCATGGCCCCCCGGCTGCGCCAGGAACTCCTGGACCTCGTCCTCCAGGGCATCAAAGATACTATCCTGCCCCGGCTCCTGGCCGATATCTCCCTGGACCAGGTGCTTCAGGATATTGCCAACCGCAAAACCGATCCCTACACCGTCAGCGATGAGATTGTGGGGAACTTGGCAGGAAGAATGGGTTAAGGGTCAAGGGTTAGGGATTTCTCCGCCTCCTCTTCCCTTATCCCACTTCCCTCTTCCCTTTCTTCTGCGGCGCGCCACAGCTCCCGGCTCACCACGTTTAACAGGGCCCAGATCCCGTCCAGGGCCCAGAACCGTTCCAGGGCGGCCGGCAGGGTAAAGACCACCTGGGGCGGGAATTCCTCGTCGCCCAGCCAGAGGATGACCTCCACGGTCAAATGGGGGAAGGGGGTGAGGGCCGCCGCGGCATCGCCTTGAGCCACCTCCCGGCCGCCCAGGCGCCGGGCGGCGGCCAGAAAAAGCTCCCGGTCCTGACCGAAACGCTCTTCCAGGCGGGCCGTGGGCAGGGCATGGGGCCCCTGGAAAAAGGTGACGCCGCCTTTGTACTCTTTGGGGCTGACCTGACGGGAAGGCAAGAGGGCCGTCTCCACCTTGAGGAGAAAGAGCAGGGTGATGAGGCAGAGCTGGAATTCTGCCTCGAGCTCGGGCTGGCCGCCAAGGTACATGGATTTCGTCGCCGGCTGAATCACCAGTTCCTGTTGAAAAAATGGCAAGAAATACGCGTCCATCTCATGGCGGGCGGTGGTGCGCTGGCAGACTGCGGCCGGGTCCGCGGCCGCCAGGGCCTGCCAGAGGGCCGGGTCCACATCCCGGCACTTCTGGTAGAGGACGTTGGCCTCCGGGTCAAGGCTGATGTCATAGGTTCGGGACATGTCCACTCTCACCGGCCCGACAGCAGGGTGGCGTAGCGGTCGGGATTGAACTGCAGCTTTGTGGCCATTTCCAGGAGGACCTGGGCAAACTCCCTTACTTCGGCTTGGCGGCGTCGGCCGGGGTGGGCCAGGCTGCCGGCATGTTCGTCCATCAGGTAAAAAAACAGGTTCTGGGACTCCATCAGATCCACCACCACCGGCAGTTGCTGGCAGAGGGAGACGGTGGCCAGGGCGGCTTTGGCCCGGGCCAGGGTAAAGTCGCGGTTCAGGGCCTGCAGGCTGTGTTCCACCAGCCCGGCCAGGGTGAGGCCGATGGGGTCGTCCTGGAGGTGAAGGTTCAGGTTCTCGGCGATGTCCTGGACTTCGCCCAACTCCCGCCTGATCTGGCGGTCCGGATCCTGGCGTTGCCAGGCCGCGACGATCTCCCGGACGGTCCGGCGCAGGGTGGTAAAGGCCGCCAGGTTGAACAAGCGGGGGATGACGAAGCCCTCCCGGCCCATGGTATAGAGCACCGGCTGGACCTCCCGGAAGCTGCGCTCCAGTTCCAGTTCGGTGTCTTCTTGCACTTTCTGCAGGGATTGACGCAGGATCTGCCGTTTTTCCCGTTTGAACATGTCATGCACGGAATAGTAGGCGCTCTGGAAATAGTCGGCCATGACCGTGGCGATGTTTTCCGGCGATTCCGTCAATGTCCGGAAGAGCAGGTCCACCATGGCGCTGAAATCGGCTTCGCTCTGCCCTTCCTGCACCTGGGTGCGGTAGAGATAACTCCCTAAAAACAGGGTGGCGTAGCCGAGGATATGGGACTCCAGGGTAATACCGCTGGTCAGCCGCACCCGGCCGCAGGCCAACTCCAGGCCGCCTTGGCTTTTCTCTTCGTACTGCAGCAGTTCCGGGCGGTAGTGGAAGATGGCCGCCGCTGGCCGGCGCTCCGGATCGTTGAGGAGGGTGATGCTGAAATGGTTCACCAACTTGGGGTAAGTGACGACGGCCGGTTTCACCTTCTTGAGATACAGGTCCCGGCCGCTGCCCATCTCGGGGATATTACTCCTGGCCTCGGCCAGGATGTCCAGAAACGGTTCTTCCAGATTGTCTTGGCTGAAACGCTGCCCCACCTGCAGGGCCCGGGCCGCATACTTCATGACCTGGAGGGTTTCCAGGCCCGAGAGGTCGGAGAAGAACCAGCCGCAGCTGGTATACATGAGCAGGACGTGGCGCTGCATTTCCAGCAGGAGCAGGGCCTGCACCTGGTCGTCCGGTCCCAGACCCGGCGTGCCGTGGCGCTGGAAAAAGGCCTGGAGGGAGGCCGGACTGCGGTTTAAGATAACGCTGATATAATCGTCCCGGGCGGCCCAGGGGTCTTGGAGATAGCGGCTGCCCTCCTGGGCAAAGATCTGGGCCAGCCTGTCGTTGAGGAAATCAAAGGCCTGGCGCAAAGGTTGGCGCCATTTCTGGTGCCAGCCGGCCCCCCCGCCGGTATGGCAGCCACAGTCCCGCTCCCAGCGGCCGACGCCGTGGGCACAGCTCCAGGCGGTGCCTTTGCCGTCGGGCCCCAGGGAGATCTCCACCTCGAAGCGGGGCGGGGCGAGCTCTAAAAAGGTGCGGTAATTGGTGACGGTCCAGCCCCGCTGGGGACACAGGGCCGAGAGGGCATAGGCCAGCCCCATTTCGCCGAAGGCCTTGTGGTGGCCGAAAGTCTCGCCGTCGGTGGCCACCGACAGCAGTTGCGGGCCGGGCCGCTCCGGGCGGAGTTTGGCCGCCAGATGATTCAAAAACCGGCTGCTGTCGCTCAACAGATCGCCGAAGCTGAGTTCCGCGGCGCTCTGCCCGTCGTAAAAGAAGATATCGATAAAAGGATGGGGGCCGGTGGCTTTCCCCGGACCCACAAAACAGCGGTAGGCCTGGGTGGTATCAATGCTGCCGTTGCTGACATCCTGCCAGGGCCCGCCCCGCAGGGGACGAACCCGGCGGGCCTGCCAGGGCGAGAGGATGACATATTTCAGACCCTGGGCCGCCAAATCCCGCAGCACCTCCAGATTTACGGCGGTTTCCGGCAGCCACATGGCCTCGGCCGGCCGGCCAAAGCGCTGGCGGAAATCTTGCAAGCCCCAGAGGATCTCCGTCTGTCGGTCCCGGGCGTTGGCCAGGGGCAAAATAACGTGATTATAGGCCTGGGCGATGGCATTGCCGAACCCCAGCCGGTTCATACTCTGCTGATCGGCCGCCAGAATGCGCTCATAGGTCACCGGCGCCTGGGCAGCCAGCCAGGAAAACAGGGTGGGGCCGACGTTGAAATTCAGGTATTCGAAATTATTAACGATATCCAGGACCCGGAGCTGATCATCCCGAATCCGGGCGCAGGTATTGGGAGTATAACATTCCCGGGTGATGCGGGCGTTCCAGTTGGGGAAAGGATAGGCGCTCTCTTCCAGTTCGATTTCTTCGATCCAGGGGTTTTCCCGGGGCGGTTGATAGAAATGACCATGGACCACAACATAAACTTGGACGCCGTCGGCGGGAGGGCGGGGCATAGGGCTTTCCTTTTTTCAGGCAGCGGTGGGCCAGGGGCCAACATAGCGGTTTTCCTTCACTCTTTTCCCTTTTGCCTCTTTATTCATCCTGAAAAATGAGCTCGGCCAGATCCAGCCAACTGTAGATGATGGGGAAGGCATGGGGCCGGCGATTCCAGGGTTGATCAAAGACCAGGGGCTGAATGCCATACAGGGCCAGGTGGAAACAGGTCTCCAGGCGGTCTTCAACGAAATACTGGATGCCATGCTCCTGGAGGCAGTTCAGCTTGGCCTCGGGATCGCCGGTGGCGATGACCCGCAGGTCCTGCGGCGGCACGTCCGGGAGCTGTCTGGCCAGCCAGGCGGTAATGGGTTCAGCCCGGTCCCGGGCGGTGACAAAGAGCAGGGGCTGCTCCTGGGCCAGTCTGGTCAGGGTCGGCACCGCCTCCGGCAGCGGGGCGATATCCAGCTTTTCCGGCTGATAGATCAGGAGCTCCAGGATTTCCCCGATGATGGCCTCGTCCATCTTGAGGCAGCGGACCAGATCAAAGTCGACAATATCCTCATAGGACACGTGGTGCACGCCGTAGCGTTCCCTGGCCAAGTGGATGAACGTGGACATGATATCGGCGACGACGCCGTCAATATCAAAGGCCAGACGGCGGGGATCAAGTCTGGCCAGAAGGGTGCGGTTAGGCATGGGCCGACGATCCCTCTGGGCGAAACTCCGCGAGGAGCTGGAGAACTTCAGCATCGGCAACATCATACCATCGGCGGTAGGCGGCGGCAACGGCAAAGGGGCGGCGGGTGCAGACATTCAAGCAGACCACTTTGGCGCCGGTGCTGGCGGTGATAGCCTCGATGGTGTCCAACAGACCGGTGGGTACGGCCACAATCACCTCCCGGGGCTGCTGCCGACTGAGAAATTTCAGGGCCGCCAGCATGGTATAGCCCGAGGCCAGGCCGTCGTCCACCACGATCAGGGTCTTGCCGGCAAAACTGGGATACGGCCGGCCGCGCCGGAAGAGTTTTTCCCGTTGGACCAGATTCTGGCGGGTGGCCGCCACCTGGGCCTCAATCTGGGCCGGCGTTAAGCCCAGGGCCCGCACCAGCGGCTCGTTGACAAGGACCTGGCCGTCCGGGGCCAGGGCCCCGAACCCGGCCTCGGTGTTCCAGGGTATCTGCACTTTGCGCACGATGATCGGTTCCAAGGGCAGGTGCAGGGTCCGGGCGATTGCCGCGGCCACCGGCACGCCGCCGGCGGGGATGGCCAGGACCAGGCCGTCCACCCCTTGAAAATCTATTAATTTTTGGGCCAAGAGACGTCCAGCCGCGGCCCGGTCGGCAAACAGCCGGGAGCGATCCCGCCAGGCCGGCTCCTCTCGCCACACGCTGCTCATAGTGTTTTCCCCCCAGGGCCGAAATTCTGCAAGACAGTTTTTTTTCCTTTTGGTATAGTGTATGCTAAATTTCCACTGAATGAAATCCTTCTCTTGGCCGATATTTTGCATTATATAAGGGAAAATAGCCTGAGTGGGGTATGCTGCCCTGCCCCAGCCAGGAGCAACCAGGAATCACTTTGTCTTTCAGGATAGCGCGATGACAGATCCCTTGCCCGAGGTGGCCGCCATCGTCCTGGCGGCCGGCAAAAGCACCCGGATGAAATCAAACCTGGCCAAAGTCTTGCATCCCATTATGGGCAAACCGATGCTGGCCTATGTCCTGGATACTCTCCAGGAGCTGGGCTTGGCCAAAGTCATGGTGGTCGTGGGCCATCAGGCCGAGGCGGTCCAGGCCCGTTTCGCCGACTATGCAGTGGATTTCGTGATTCAGGAGCCCCAACTGGGCACCGGCCACGCCGTGCAGATGGCGGCGGCGGCCATGGATGGCCGTTTCCCCACGGTGGTGGTTCTCTGCGGCGATGTCCCCCTGCTGGCGGGCGAGACGATCCGGCAGTTACTGCAGCACCATCTGACCAGCGGCGCCGTGGCCACGGTCCTGACGGTGGAGCTGCCCGAGCCGGGTAGTTACGGCCGTATCGTGAAAGACGAGCGGGGGCAGGTTCTCAAAATTGTGGAGGCCCGGGATGCCTCGCCGGCGGAATTATCAATCAGAGAAATCAACACCGGCGTTTACTGCTTCCAGTTTGCTTTCCTTAAGGAAGCCTTGCAGACCCTGCGGCCCGATAATGATCAGGGCGAACTGTATCTCACCGATGTTATTGCCGCCGCTCGCTCCCGCCATCTGCCGGTGGCCAGCCTGCTGACCACGGATCAGGAAAGTTTCCAGGGAATCAACACCCGGGTGGAGCTGGCCGCGGTCACCGCCCGGGTCCGGCAGCAGATCAACGAACGTCACCTGTTGGCCGGCGTTACCCTGATTGATCCGCATACGACCTATATTGAAGCGGACGTCACCATCGGACCGGATACCATCGTCTATCCCAACTGTTATGTGCAGGGTCAGACCAGCATCGGCGAGGGGTGTCTGCTGGAACCCAACGTCAAGATCAGCGACAGCCGCATCGGCAACCGGGTCACCATCAAAATGGGCACCGTCATTGCCGAAAGCCGGGTGGCCGATGAGGTGCAACTGGGACCCTACGCCCATCTGCGGCCTTTGAGCGATATTAGGGAAAAGGCCAAGGTCGGCAACTTCGTGGAGACCAAAAAGACGGTGCTCCATGCCGGGGCCAAGGCCAATCACCTGACCTATCTGGGCGATGCCGAGGTGGGGGCAAACGTCAATGTCGGCGCCGGCACCATCACCTGCAATTATGACGGCAAACACAAATACCAGACCACCATCGGGCCGGGGGCTTTCATCGGCAGCAACACCGCCCTGGTGGCGCCGGTCACCATCGGCGCCGGGGCCTATGTGGGCGCCGGCTCGGTCATCACCGAGGATGTCCCCCCCCATACACTGGCCATCGCCCGGGGCAGACAGGTCATCAAAGATATCAAGAAGAAATAGGAGTCACCACCATGTGCGGTATCGTCGGGTATCTGGGCGGCAGGGAGGCCATGCCCATTCTTTTGGATGGGCTGAAACGTTTGGAATATCGTGGCTATGATTCAGCCGGAATGGCGGTCCTGGGCAGCAACGGCCTGGACATCCGCCGCAGCGTCGGCAAATTAAAGGAATTGGAAACCCAGTTACAGGCCTCCCCCTTACGCGGCAGCGTCGGCATCGGCCATACCCGCTGGGCCACCCACGGCCGCCCCACCGAAGTCAATGCTCATCCTCATCAGGTGGGCCACATCGCCGTCGTCCACAACGGCATCATCGAAAATTACCTGGAGCTGAAAAAACAGCTCATGGAGGAGGGGCATAGTTTCACCTCCGAAACCGACACGGAGATCATCGCCCAATTGGTGTATAAATACAGCTCCCAGGGGGCCGGGTTTCTGGAGGCGGTGCGCCGGGCCCTGCGCCAGGTCCGGGGGTCGTATGCCATCGTGGTCATGAACGCCCAAGAACCGCGCACCCTCATCGGCAGCCGGAAGGAGAGCCCGCTGATCCTGGGTCTGGGGGACGGCGAAAACTTCCTGGCCTCCGACGTCCCGGCCATCCTGTCCCATACCCGCCGCATGGTCTTTCTGGAGGATCACGACCTTGTCATTATGACCGATGCCGGCGTCGACATTCAGGATCTGGAGGGCAATCCGGTCCAGCGGCCGGTGACCACCATCACCTGGAGTCCGGCCATGGCCGAAAAGGCCGGGTACAAGCATTTCATGCTCAAAGAGATCTTTGAACAACCCCGGGCCCTGATTGACACCTTCCGGCACCGGGTCAACCCCGACCGCGGCGACATCTTGCTGGAAGAGTTTCACCTGACCGCGGACGAAGTCAAAAACCTGAAGAAAGTCACCATGGTGGCCTGCGGCACCTCTTTCCATGCCGCTTTGGTGGGCAAATTCCTCCTGGAAAGCCTGTGCCGGCTGCCGGTGGACGTGGACTTGGGCTCCGAATTCCGCTATCGGGATCCATTTGTAGACCCGCAGACCCTGTTTATTTCCATTTCCCAGTCTGGGGAGACCGCCGACACCCTGGCCGGCCTGCGGGAGGCCAAGTCCAAGGGGGCCAGGACCCTGGCCATCTGCAATGCGGTGGGCTCCTCCATCGCCCGGGAGTCAGAAAGCGTCTTTTATACCCACGCCGGCCCGGAAATCGGCGTGGCCTCCACCAAGGCCTTTACCACCCAGCTGGTCTCCCTCTACCTCATCGGCCTGCACCTGGCCAAAGAGTTGGGCTACCGCCGGCCCGAGCAGATCCGCCAGGACCTGCAAGCCCTCTTCCGCCTGCCGACGCTCCTCCAGGAGGTCCTGGATCATGATGCCGACATCCGGGAGATCGGCCAGAAATACATGAAGGCGGAAAATTTCCTCTATCTGGGCCGGAGCCTCCACTACCCCATCGCCCTGGAAGGGGCCCTGAAACTGAAAGAAATTTCCTACATTCACGCCGAGGGCTACCCGGCCGGGGAAATGAAGCACGGCCCCATCGCCCTCATTGACGAGCATATGCCGGTGGTGGTCCTGGCCACCCGCAGCCCGGTGTTTGACAAAATGATGTCCAACATCGAAGAGGTCATCGCCCGCCGGGGCCGGGTCATTGCGGTCAGCGAAGCCGACAACTACACTGTCATGGAGAAGGTGGAGACCACCATCACCGTGCCGGAGACCACCCTGGAGCTCTCGCCCATTTTATTGGTGCTGCCCCTGCAACTGCTGGCCTACCACATTGCCGATCTGCGGGGCACGGACGTAGATCAGCCCCGCAACCTGGCCAAAAGCGTTACCGTGGAGTAAAAAGGCGGGGGTTGGGAATCAGGGAGCAGAGATTTAAACCTCAATACCTCACCACCAGCAGCTTGGGGGCGGAGAAAGGCCAGCCTCGACCTTCTGCCCTTTCTCCGCCCCGCCAGGTCTGATGTCTCATTTAGAGCAACGGTGCGATCATCTTTATAAATTCCTCTTTTTTGCGAGGACCGATGATCTTTTCGGCGATCTTGCCTTCTTTGTTCAAGATGAAAGTCGTGGGCACAGCGACGATATCGCCGTAGTCCTTGCTGACCTTCTCGGTGCCCAAGAGGACCGGATAATCCAGTTTCAGTTGCTTCACCAAGACCTGCAGTTGCTTGGGATCGGCATTCAGGCAGATGCCCAGGATCACCAGGCCCTTTTCCTTGGTCTCATTGTAAATGGCGTTCAAATCGGGCATTTCGTGCCGGCAGGGCTGGCACCAGACCGTAAAAAAATTGACGACCACCACTTTGCCCCGGAGTTGACTCAGGGCGGTGGTATTGCCGGCCAGGTCAGGCAGAGAGAAATCCGGGGCCTGATCGCCTTTTTCCAGGGCCACGGCCGGTCCCGCCAGACTGCAGACCAATAACCCGGCCAGGACCCAGAGGGCCAGCCTGAGGGTTAGGCAACGCTTCGGATGTTGCATACTCATCTCCTTTGAGGAAGTCTGCCCGCCGCCACGTCTACCCTAAGCTAGCCGCGCCGGAGGCAGTAAGACATTATTTATCATAAGAGAGTAATTCCTAAAAGGTGCTGACTTGAAAAGGGGGGCCGCTGCAGCTAAGCGCCGCTGTGGGCGTCTTGCGGCTGCCGTTTGGCCAACCGCTGGGCCACCGCCTTGACCAGGATGGGCCAGGCGATGGTGGCGTCGGAATAAACCTCGGCGAACCGGCCGCCTTCGTTTTCCGGGACAAATTTCCCCCAGGAGATGCCCTCCCGGTAGGTGCAGCCGCTCAAACCGCCCCAATGCACCGGTTCCGGACAGATGCGCACCCCGTAGTGGAAACGCACAAAGGGCAGGGTGACGCCCAAGCGGTTCTGCAGGATATCGAAAAACGGCCCCACCTGCTGGGCCCAGTTCCGGGGCACGCCGCCGCCGATGGTAAAAATCCCCAACTTTTTGGCGTCCAGGACCTGCTGGGCATAGAGGCCCAGGTCCAGGAAGGGGTTAAAGGATAGGTTCATGGTGGTGAAGGCCTGGCGCATGCTCTGCCCTTCTTTGAGGGCGCGTTCAATCATCCAGTTGGCCAGGTCCAGGCCCAATTCCGAGTCGGTGAAGGCGGGGATAAAGACCGGCACCCCTTTGAGATAGGCATTGCGCAGGATGCCCGGCTGGTCGGTATGCTCGGCCAAGTAGCGGCCCAGTTCCCGACAGAGCACCGCCGAGGAAAAGGTCTGGCTTGGATCCAACCGGTCCAGGACGTTTTTGAACACGGCCTCGGCATAATCCAGGTTGCTCTCCATCTCCAGGGTGTCGTATACCCGGTTGTAACCCATGCGATAGAGCTCTTCATCGGAACGGCGGGGATCGTGTTTGTAGTGCACCTGTCCCACCGCCTCAATGAGGCCGTGGGCCATGAGGGCGCCGGTGCTGATGATGATCTGCAGCCAACCCCGGTCGATCATCTCACAGATGAGCAGACCCATCTTGGCCACGGTCATGGCGCCGGAAAAGGTCCCGACCCGGGTGCAGTCCGGGTCCAGCAGCATGGCCTCCAGAACCTCGGCGGCCTCCCCCAGGGCGCGGCCGCCAAAGGCCGTGCGGCTGTAGCCGGCCAGCAGTTCGTCGAAGTCCTGGATTTTGTTGATATCCAAAGGCTCCAGGGGCATCAGGCCGTCCTGGGCGCCGTCGTGAAATTCATCGGGTTTGCGTCGCACGCTTTCCTCCCTAAGCCTTCTGACCCTCCGGGCCGAGACTGCGGTTCTGCTGGAGATAGCCCAGAAATTTATAAATGAGGCGGGCTGCGGTGAATTCACTCACCCGGTGGCCGGGGAGCGGCGCCAGTTCGACCACGTCAAACCCCACCACCGGCCCCCGGGCGACGATGGCCTTGAGGAATTCCAGGGTCTGGTAGTATCCCAGGCCGCCGGGTTCCGGGGTGCCGGTTCCGGGCATGATGGCCGGGTCCAGGGCGTCTACATCCAAGGTCACATACACCGGGCCGCGGATCCGCCCCAGATGTTCCAGGGCCAGTTGCAGGTAGGTGGGATCCTGGAGGTTCCGGGCTTTAAGGAGCGTGAGCCGGGGGGCCACCTTCATAAAGTCATATTCCCCGGCCGAGTAGCTGCGGACGCCGATAATGGTCAGAGGGCGGCCCAACTCCCAGACCCGCCGCAGCACGCAGGCATGGGAGAGGGGAGAGTTTTCATACTTTTCCCGCAGGTCCGCATGGGCGTCAAAGGCAATAATGGTCAGGTCGGGATATTTGCTCAGGTAGGATTCCACCAGGGCCAGGGTGATGGTGTGCTCGCCCCCCAGGGTGACCAAAAACTTGCCGTCGGCGATCCACGGCCGCACCCGTTTTTTGATCTTCTCCAGCATGGCGGCGGGCCCGCCGGCGTCCGGGCCGATCTCGCCGGCCGTGGCGATCCGCCACCGTTGGCTGGGGTTGTCATCGGTCTCTTCGTCCCACAGCTCCACCTGCCGGCTGGCCGCCAGAATCGCCTCGGGCCCGTACCGGGCGCCGGCGCCATAGGAAGTAGTAGCCTCATAGGGGATGGGAACGATGATTACCTCAGCTTCCCGCGGATTCAGGGGCTCCAGGTCCAGAAAGGTGCCTCGATTCATGCCTTACTCCTCTTTGCCGGCGGCCGGGGGGGCCGTGGCCTCCTTCCCCTCCATCTCTTTCAGACGGCGATAGAGGGTGGCCAGACCGATGCCCAGAATCCGGGCCGTTACTTCTTTATCGCCGCCGGTCTTTTTCAGGGTCTGGCGGATGGCCAGCCGTTCGATCTCTTCCAGAGAGGCCCCCACCGGGATAACGATGCGGTCTTCACCCTCGGACTGGCGGCGAAACTCCTCGGGCAGATCGTTCAGACCCACCGAGGAACCGGTGCACAAGGCCACGGCCCGCTCCACCACATTTTCCAATTCCCGCACATTGCCCGGCCAGAGGTATTGTTTCAGGGCCTGCATGGCCTCGGGCGTAAAACCCATGGGCGGCCGATTGTTTTCCAGGCAGAACTTGTCCAGGAAATATTGGGCCAGCAGGGGAATATCTTCGCTCCGGGCCCGCAGCGGCGGGATTTCCAGATGGATGACGTTGAGGCGATAGAAGAGGTCTTTGCGGAACCTGCCGGCTGCCACCATCTCCTCCAGGTTCTGGTTGGTGGCCGCCACCACCCGCACATCCACCTTCAGGGTCTTGCTGCCGCCCACCCGCTCGAACTCCCCTTCCTGCAGGACCCGCAAGAGCTTGACCTGGGTATTCAGGGGCATTTCCGAGACTTCATCCAGGAAGATGGTGCCGGTGTCGGCCAATTCAAAGCGGCCCTTGCGCTGCTGGTGGGCTCCGGTGAAAGCGCCCTTTTCGTGGCCGAAGAGTTCCGATTCAATCAAGCCCTCGGGCAGGGCGCCGCAATTCACCTTCACCAGCGGTTTATCCCGTCGGGGGCTGCCGTTGTGGATGGCCTCGGCAATAAGTTCCTTGCCCACGCCGCTCTCGCCGGTGATCAGGACAGTGCTGCGGACCGGGGCGATCTGCAGAACCTGATGGATCACCTTCAAAAAGGCCGGACTGCGCCCCAGGATGCGGCCGCCGGCCAGGCGTTCCTCCAGGGCCTGGCGCAGCCGTTGGTTTTCCTGGAGTAAGTGCTGGGTTTCCAGGGCCTTGTTGACCACCTTGCGCAGTTCCTGGAGGCGGAAATCCTTGGTGATAAAATCGTATATTCCTAATTTAAGCGCAGAAACGGCTTCATCCACCGTGGCCCGGGCCGAGATCATGATGGCGATGGTATAGGGGCTGATGATGCGCAAGGCCTCAAACAGGTCGGTCCCCTCCATATCCGGCAGCTTCAAGTCAATAATGGCCAGGGCTACTGGCTGCTGGCGGATCACTTCCAGGGCTTCGGTACCTGTGGCCGCCAGGAAGACCTGGTGGCCGGTTTTTTTCAGGCTGACGGCCAACGCCTCCCGGGTGTTGGCATCGTCATCCACAACCAGAATTTCACTCATTGCTTATCCTTCATCGTGCGGGCCAGGCTTGGCGTGATGAGGCCAAGTCCGCCGGCGAACCTGCCAGGACCAGCCGCTGCGGCTGCTGCGGGGCCAGATAATCGGCCATGGTCAGATAGGTGCCCGTGAGTACCAGGTGCTCCCAGCCGCCCAGATGGACCATCCGGAGCCAGCGCCGGGCCAGGCGGGCCACTCGGCCGGCCAGGACCTTCTCCCGCATGGTTGTCTGGGGATCCTGAGCCGGCAGCCAGGGGCGCCGGACCGGGGTCGGCGAGTTCACCAATCGGACTGCCTGGGCATATTCCCGTTGGATCGCTGCCAGCCAGTCTCCGTGGGCAGTGGTCACCAGCTGCCGCAGGTTGCGGGCAGACAACAATTCACGCCCATAGCGGGGCAGGTGTTCCCGCGCCAGGGCCTGAATGTCCACGGCCTGCCAGGGCCGGTGGTAGCGCCGGCCATAGGCCTGGGCGGCCCGCACCTCAAAAGGCATGGCTATCTGGGCCCCCAGGCGCTGGAGGGCCGGATGCTGCCGCTGGCCGGGCGGCAGGGCGGCCACTGCGGCCTTATATTGCTGCAGCCAGCGGCCTTGGTGGCGCCGCCGATACAGCCAGGAATAGACGCTGATTTCGACGCTGACCACGGCCGGTTGGCATCGCTCCAGGAGTTCGCTGGCTTTCTCAAACCCGGCCGGGTCGCCATGGACCACCCCCACCAGGATGATCTCCGGCCGTGCTTCAGGCCCCGTTTCGATTGCCCCCGTTGTCTTCTGCGTCTCGACCGGCTTCCAGGCCATAGGTTCGTATCTTTTTATAGAGATGGGAGCGCTCCAGGCCGATGGCCTCGGCCGTCAGGCCGACGTTCCCTTGATGTTCCGCCAACTTACGGCGCAAATATTCCCGTTCAAACTGACTTTTAGCCTCTTTCAGGGAATTGATCTGAAAAAACGACCGATCCAGAGGCGCTGCGGCTGGCTCGGCCTCCCCGCTCTCCGGCAGGTGGGTCAGATCAATGACCCGCCCCGGGGTGAGAATGGCCAGGCGTTGCACAAAATTCTTTAATTCCCGGACGTTGCCGGGCCAGGGCCGCCGCCGCAGCACGGCCACGGCCTCCGGGGTCATGATCTTGGCCGGACAATGGTTTTCCCGGGCAAATTCCTGGAGAAAATATTCGATCAACAAAGGGATGTCTTCCGGCCGGTCCCGTAGGGGCGGCACCTGGATGGGAATGACATTGATGCGATAATAGAGATCCTCTCGAAACTGGCCGCGACTGATAAGCTCTTCCAGATTTTTATTGGTGGCCGCCACCACCCGGACATCCACCTGGATGGGCCGGCTCCCGCCCACCCGCTCAAACCGCTGTTCCTGGAGGATACGCAGCACCTTGGCCTGGGTCTTGAGGCTCATATCGGCAATCTCATCCAGGAACAGGGTACCTTCATGGGCCTGATCGAATTTACCCCGGCGTTTGCTGGTGGCGCCGGTAAAGGCCCCTTTTTCGTGGCCGAACAGCTCGCTTTCGATGAGCTCCTCGGGGATGGCGGCACAATTCACTTCCACAAAAGGTTTGTGGGCCCGTTTGCTGAAGCGATGAATGGCCCGGGCGACCAGTTCTTTGCCGGTGCCGTTTTCCCCGGTGATAAGCACGCCGGCATTCGTGGGCGCGACGATGCGGACCTGCTCCCGCAACTGCTGCATGACCGGAGACTGGCCGATGATCTCATCCGGCCGACCGGTCCGCTGCCGCAGCTGCAGATTTTCTTCGGTGAGACGACTCAGTTCCAGGGCGTTGCGCACCGTAAGGATGATTTTATCGGCATGCGGCGGCTTTTCGATGAAATCATAGGCCCCCAGACGGGTGGCCTTGACCGCGTTTTCCACATTGCCATAGGCCGAGACCATGACGACCGGCAACAATGGCTGTTGTTCCTTCAGCCGCTGTAATACCTCCAAGCCATCCAGGCCGGGGAGGGCGATATCCAAAAAGACCAGATCCGGCCCCTCCTCCTCCACCACCCGGAGGGCTGTCTCGCCGTCTGGGGCCGTCAGGACGTCAAACCCTTCATCCTGCAGGATGCCGGCCAGGGTCTGGCTGATGGCGGGTTCATCGTCAACGATGAGAATAGTTCGGGCCATGATGGGGTTTCTGCTTGCTGGTTGCCGGAAAAAGCCGAGCCAGGGGAGATCTGCTGCGCCTGGTTGGCAAATATCGTCAGCACTGTTCGCCTCAGCTCGCCTCCGTCTTGCCGCGGTGGTTCGCCCGGGATTCATGATGCTGTCGGTCAAGAGGCAGGGCGATAACAAAGCGGCTGCCCTGCGGCTGGTTCTCCTCCACCCAGATACGGCCGTGATGCTCCTCAATCACCGCCCGGGCAATAGCCAGGCCCAGGCCGGTGCCCCCCCGTTTGGTGGAGAAATACGGCTCGAAGATGCGCTCCTGGTCCCGGGGCGGAATGCCCCGGCCGGTATCGGCCACCGCGATGGTAAGCCATTGGCCGTCTGGCGCCAGGGACGTGGTGATGGCCACCTCGCCCCGGTGGTCCACCGCGGCGATGGCATTATCCAGGAGGTTTACCAGCACCCGCTTTACCTGATCCCGATCCAAAGCCACCGGCGGCAGGGCCGCGTCCAGAGCAAGCTGAAAATCAACCCGGGGCTCGCTCTCCTGGTACAGCACCAGGGTTTCCCGGATGAGGGCATTGACGTCCTGCCGGGTCAGGGTGAGCTGGGGCAGACGGGCAAAGCGCGAGAACTCGTTGACCAGGTTCTTCAGGTCTTCCACCTGGGCCACAATCATCTGGGTGCATTCCCGCAGTACGTGGCTGTCCTCCCCCAACTTGTCGCCGTACCGCCGCCATAAACGTTGGGCGGCCAATTGGATGGGGGTTAGCGGATTTTTCACTTCATGGGCGATGCGTCGGGCCACTTCCCGCCAGGCTGCCGCCTGTTGGGCCCGATACAATTCGGTCATATCCTCGAAAACCAATACCATGCCCACGTAGCGGCCCTGTTCGTCCTTGAGGACGGTGGGTTTGACCAGGAGGGTCAGGGTGGCGGTGGCGCGATGCACATGAAGGGGTTTTTCCAACACGCTTTTGCTGGTTTGACGGCTGACCGCCATGATCTCGGCCAGTTTGGGGGCGTCCTGCTCGGAAAACAGCTGTCGGATGTTCTTACCCAGGACTTCGCCGGCCTCGACGCCAAAAATCATCTCGGCCGAATGATTGATGGTGGTGATAGTGTCCCGGGCATCCACCGAGATGACGCCGGCCGCGACATTGCGCAAAATAATCTCCATATCCCGCCGCCGGGCTTCCAATTCCTGGTTTTTCTGGGACAATTGTTGATTGACCGCATCCAGTTGGCGCCGGCTGAGCTGCAAATCCTGGGTCATCTTGTTGAAGGATTGGACCAGGAAGCCGATTTCATCCCGGCCTTCCTCATCGATATGGATGGAATAATCGCCGTCCGCCACCTTCAGGGTGCCCTCGGCCAGTTGGCGGATGGGCGTGGTAATCTCCCGGGCCATGTACATCCCCAGCCAGACTGCGGACATGAGCACCAGCAGGGTCACCGCCCCCAAGGCCACAAAACGGCTCACCCGCACCGGCCGCAGAATGTATTGCAGACGCCGGAGTTCGGTCACCCCGGCCCGCACATCCGCCACCTGTTGCAGCACCGGCTTGGGAATTAACTGGGTGACCACGAGAAAGGCCATGGGCCCGGCGGACAGCTCCGGTCCGGGAATGGCAAAGAGGCCCCGCAGGATCTCGCCGTCAGTCTGGGGTTGGCGATCCACGGCGCCCTCGGGCAACTGGCGCAGATGGTTGAATATCGCCCCATCCGTCGTCGTTATGCCCGGGCCCTCAGGCATGGCCCCGGCCAGCCGTTGGCCGGCGGCAGAGAATACTTCCAGGTTCTCCAGGGCATAGGCCTGCCTCTTTTCCTGCAGAAATTCCTCCAGGGCGGCGTTGCCCGTGCCCAAGAGGTTCTGTTCCTGCAGGAGCCGGCTCAGCAACTGGCCGCACACCACCACCTTGCGTTCGATGCCCCGGAAATACGATTGCACCAGGACCACGGCGTTGGCCAGCGATTTTTCCACCTGGGCATTGAGTTGGTACTCCGTCCGTCCCGAAATAAACTCAAAGGCCACAAAAGACATGAGCAGCGTCGGCAATAACGACAGAAAGACAAAGGTCAGGACCAGGCGGATGCGCAGGCGGGACCCGAAGATCTTCTGGCGCCGCTCCAAAATCAATTTCACCAGGTTGCGGAAGATCAGGAAGGTGAGAAAAAGCAGGAGGATCGTATTCAGATTGACCAAACCGAAGGCCAGCAGACTGTCGGTGATGGATTCCCCCCGCTGCCGGACCAATCGGACTTCCACCAGCGTGATGGTGACCACCAGGAGAATGAGGATCCCGATGAGGATTTTTTCCCGGCGCCGGCGTTGCCTTTCGCCGGCAGCGGCCGGCAGGGCGTTGGGTGCAGAAAAGGGGGTTGCCATAACAGGTGGATTACTGCCGACACGGCAGTATGACGGTAAACGTCGTGCCCTGTCCGGGAGCACTGGCTACCGTAATGCTGCCATGATGATCCTCAATGATTTTGTTGATGACCGCCAGACCCAAACCGGTGCCCGACTTCTTGGTGGTGAAAAAGGGATTGAAAATATTGGGCAGGATTTCCGGCGCAATCCCCTTGCCGGTATCGTGGACCGAGACGGCCACCTGATCTCCCCGACTTTCCGTGGTTACCGTGATGGTGCCCCCACCTTCAATGGCCTCCATGGCGTTCTTGATGAGATTGATGAGCACCTGTTTCATTTGGTTCATGTCAAACGGCACCTGAGGCAGATTGTCGGCCAGGCGGGTGATCAGGCTGATGCCCATGTCTTTGGCCGCATCATGCATCATGGCGGTGACCTGACTGACCAGGTCATTGAGGTCGGCCTCTTTTTTGGCCGGCGGTGCCGGGCGGGTAAAATCCCGCAACTCGCCCAAGAAATTCTCCAGACGTTTGACTTCGTCGCTGATCAACTGCAGTTTGGTCAGGGCGGTGGGCGACAGCTCCGGATTTCTTTTTAATTGTTGGGCAAAACCGCCGATGACCATGAGGGGGTTCTTGATTTCATGGCTGACATAAGCGGCCGCCTCGCCCACGGCCGCAAAGCGCTCGGAACGGAGCAGACGTTCGTGGCTGCGGCGCAATTCCTCGGCCTTTTCGGCCACTTCATGGCTCAGAACCCGGTTCCAGCTGTAGGCCGCGCCGATGAGGAGGCAACTGATCCCCACCAGGAAGAGCAGGAGCGAGCCGATAATAAGGCCCTGATCCCATTGGAGCCGCTCCACCAGGCCGGCCACTTCATCCACGGGTGCGGCCACGCCGACGCCCCAAAGATTTTGGCCCGGATTTTCCACCTGGACAATACCCCGCTTCATACTGCGTTGGAAGGTAATAGGGGTATAGGCCAGCAATTTTTTGATCTGGCCGATCTTGTCCCGATGCCAACCGGAGAGATAATAATCAACGCCTTCCTGCCCCTGCAGCAACCGCTGGTTGACAATTTCATCAATCCTGGCGAAGGATATGTCGGGATTACGCTGCCGACGGACAGCAATATGATTCTGGCCGATAAAACTCTCTTCATAATGGGCCAGGAAGGTCCCCTGGTGGTCAATGATCCAGGCATAGCCGGTCTGGCCGGAGCGGACCTCTTTGGTCGCCATGCCGGCGATAAAGCGGGGATCAACGATAAGCTGCAGGAGGCCGGCAAACGTCCCGCCGCTTGGCGTCTTCAGCGCGTTGCCATCCCGGTACAGGGGGGCCAAAACCCCCATGACCTGGCGTTTGGAGCCGTCCGTATATTCCAGGGAAAAGATCTGTTCCAGGAAGACGGCGTGTCGGTTGGCTTCATCTTGCCCCCAGGCCACCCGGTCCGGGGCCAGGGGGGCGGCGGTGGGCCGCACCGGCGTCTTGCTGGCAGTATACATGGCCACCATTTTCCCGTGGGCGTCGTAATGTTTAATGGCCAGGATGCCGAAGGCCTGGACGTATTCCAGTTGCAGCTTAAAAAACGTATCGAGATGCTCCGGGAAAACCGCCTCCACCAGAAATTCCTGGGTGTAGGTAACGGCCAGCAATTCCAAAAAATCCACATAGGTTTCGACGTTTTCGGCAATCTTGCGGGCCAGCATCAATTGTTGTTCATTGAACTGCTCCGTGATGACATTTTCAATTTTTTTCCCGGACCACAGCCAGAGCGAGAATAAGCCGACGCTGAGGAGGAGGGTCACCAGGAGGATGGTGGCCACCACCGTTCTGGTCTGTAATTGGCTGAGGCGATGGAAAAAATTATTCATGGGCATAACCGCAAGGAATAGGTTAGATTTTATACTTTACCACCGCCAGGAAGGTTGTGCAAGTCCGGTGCTCACAAGGCCGCCGGTTTTCTAGTGCCAGCCTGAATACGGTTGTTTCCCTCAACAGAATCTGGTAAGGTAACCCAGAATACCCCGCTCAGGCTGTTATCCCATGTCTCTGGCCAACATCATCACCTTAAGCAGATTACCTTTGCTCCTGCTCTATTTGGGCCTGTTATTTTCCAGTAGTCTGGTATTGCGCCTCAGCGGTTTTTTTCTTCTCATCATTCTCTTTCTGTTGGACTGGTTCGACGGCTATGTCGCCCGCCGACGTCACGAAGTGAGCGAACTGGGCGCGGTCCTGGACGTGGCCCTGGACCGGGCGGTGGAAAATATCCTCTGGGTGGTTTTTTTATCGCTTCATCTGGTGCCGCTGTGGGTGCCCATCCTCTTTTTGATTCGTTCCTTTCTGGTGGATGGGCTGCGGGGTGTGGCCCTGCGGCAAGGGCAGTCGGTCTTTGGCATGATGCATTCCAGGCTGGGCCGCTTCCTGGTGGCCTCCCGGTTTATGCGAGCCCTGTATGGGTTTGCCAAAGCCTGGGTGTTCTGTCAATTGACCTTAACCTCTGCTGTGGCCTTGTGGTCTCCTGATCATTTGCCGACGTTGCTGGGGTTGAACCAGGTCGTCATCTACTTTGTCGCCGCCCTCTGCGTGATTCGGGGCATCCCGGTCCTGTTGGACAGCCGCGTCTATTTCTCCCAAGCCATCCCCTGACTTCTGGTCAGACGGTTCTGATCTCCCCATGGAAACCATCGCCGCCATCTTTGATGTGGACCGCACCCTGATCCGTTTCCCCAGTGAACGGCTGTTCTTCCTTTACCTCCTGCAGCAGCGGGTCCTGACGCCGCAGCGGGCCTTGCGGTATCTGGCCGAGTTGGGTTGCCGGCAGCAGGACCGTTTTCACAATAAATCCTACCTGCAGGGTCTGGAAAAGGACCGGCTGCAACGGTTGGCCCAGGATTGTTACCGCCGTCATCTCCGGCCGCGGCTCAGCCGCCCGGGCCTGGCGCAATTGCGGGAACACCAACGCCGGGGGCACCAAACCGTCATCCTCACCGGCTCTCTGGAAGTTCTCATGCAGCCCCTGCAGGCAGACCTGCAGGCCCACTGGCTCATCGCCACTGTTTTGGAAATCCAGGCCGGCCGCTGTACCGGTCAAATTCTGGGCCGGCATCCCCGCGGCCGCAACAAGCTTCTCCTGCTTCAGGAGTTGGCCCAGGTGGCCGCCTTTGATCTGGCCCGGTCCTATGCCTATGCCGACCATATTTCGGATCTGCCCCTGTTGGCACAGGTCGGCCATCCCGTCGTCGTCAACCCGGCGCCGGCCTTGCGAGTTGTTGCCAAGCAACGGGGCTGGCCGATATTTCGGTTCTAAACCCCGCCTCCGGCCCGGCACTGCATTGACAAATCTGGGTTTTTCCGTTATGAACAACTGGCAACGTGAAGCAGCCGGCGGTCAGGAAGCTGGCAGGTGGTGGCAAGACTGCCTTCAGGGCCGGGGGCCGAAGCCATCCGGGCCCTGCCCCAACCCCAATGAAGGCCTGTGGCCGCGTCACAGGCTAAAATAAGGGGGTTTCTCCCATGGTTGTCCAAGGAAAGGGAGGTTGCAACACCCTGCCAGGGTCTGAGGCCGCAATCGTACGGTCTATCCTGTGGTTTCATGCCGGCTGCCAGCATGGAAATTAACCATCAGCCTGACGAAAAGGATTGGCCATGGAATGCCCTCATTGCGGCGGCGACCTGCCAGTGATCATCTGCCCGGAGTGCGAAGCCGAAAATCCGCCGGAGGCCCTCTTTTGCTGCCAGTGCGGGGAACGGCTGCCCGCAGCAGCGCCCCCGGAGCTGGCCGACCGGGTTCTCTGCCCTGACGGGGCCTGTATCGGCATTCTCAATGAACAGGGCGAATGCAGCCAATGTGGCTTTGCTTATCAAACCGTGCTGGCGGAGGAGAGCCATGGATGAAGCCCTGGTGAAGCAGTTGAAACAAAAAATAGCCGGCGAACTCCGGCAGCGGGAAATGGAATTTATTACGTATTATCTGGAAGAATTGCTCAAGATCGAGGGCAAACGCCACCAAGAGCTGGCCGCCCTGCAGAATGACCTGAAACAATTGATCAACCGGGTCCAAAACCGCCTGAAAACCCTGAAAACCACCAAAATCGGATAACACCCATGTATGAACTGAAGGTCGTCACCCAATTCGCCGCCGCGCACCGCCTCGACAACTTTTACGGCAAATGCGAAGCCCTGCACGGCCATAACTGGAAAGTGGAAATCTTCGTCACCGCCGCCTCTCTGGATGAAGCCGGGTTGGTCCTGGATTTCGGCAAAATTAAGAGCCGGGCCAAAGAAGTGCTGGACGAAATCGACCATACCTTTCTTAACGAACTGCCGGCGTTTCAGCATCAGAATCCCTCATCCGAAAACCTGGCCCGCTATCTCTTTGAGCGCCTCAGCTCTGCCCTGAATGACCAACGGGTAACCGTCAGCCGCATCGCGGTCTGGGAGTCGGACCACACCAGCGCGGCTTATTTCCTCCCCTGAACCTGTCTCCATACCGTAGACCGGCCCGAAAGGACCTGCCATGACCTATGATAAAAAATATTATCTCAGCAAGCTTGCCGCCCTGTCGCCTACGGTGGACAATATCCGCCTGATGCTGGCGGCCCTGCGCCGGGCCTTTAACCGCACCGATCTGAGCGAACTGGAGGTCCTGCCCAAAATCCAGGACACCATCACCCTGGACCTGGATGATTTTTTTGAGGAGGTGGAGGTGGCCCAGTCGCAGCCGGGACAGGAGCAGAACCCTCATCTTATCAGGCTGCACGGCATTCTCGGCCACCTGGAGCATATTGCCAACGAGTTCAAGCTCTTGGCTGAACCCATCGAACGGAAGATCCAAGGGGGCATTATCATCCCCGACAAAGACTTCTTCCATATCAATGATTTATTTATTCACGTCAAGGGCCTCCTGCGCGGCCTGGCCGACCTGTTCCATGCCGTCAACCCGCCTCTGCGGCGCTACCTCCTGGCCCAGGCGGAGCATATCCAGGAGCGTTGCTTCCAGGCGGCCACGGCCCACGAGACCACCATGACCCACAGTTTCGGGCACCCCCAATCCTTTGCCGTTTATTTTGAGATCATGGACCGGTTCAAACGGATCCTCCGCCACTTGACCGAATTGGTCAAGATCATGATC
>CALGOE010000239.1 GCA_937958145.1 uncultured Desulfobacca sp. | reverse complement strand
TGCCGCACCAACTTGCCCTTCTTATCTGTGGTAAGCGGGGTTAGCCAAGCCGGGAAAAAACTTACCACGGCGCTGGCCGTGCCATCGGCAAATGCCTGGATATGAATCAGCAAGGGACTGGCCCGCCGTCCAGCTTTGACCTCTTGCCAGAGGTCCACCCCGCCCTGCAACTCTGGTCTTTCTTTGCCATGGAGGAGTTTTTTCTTGAAAAAATAATTATGCGGCAAACCGAAAGCCGCTCTGGCGGGGGCAATATCTGATTCAGTGCCATGCCACATATAATTCATCATCAGATCGTGATCGTCTCCGGCGATCTCATTACTCCTGTAATTGCGAAAATCCTGAAACTGCTGGCCGATCTGCTGCCAAGCCTTCAGTGCAGAAGCAGCCGCCGGATTGGCGACCACGCACGTTCGCGGACTGAAACACGTTTGGTCAGGCAGGGGAATCTTTCCAGGCTTCACGATCCCCGTCAATATGTTCTGCATTGCCTCCACATAGCTCTGCTGGTCAGCAAAGGTAAAGGGCAAGTCGTTAATTTTATCTATTAAGGTGACTTTAAACGAGCCAAACCCCCGCCGGCTCCGGGCCCCCAGGCCGCCCAACATGGCCAAAGCCCAAAAAGCCCGCACCACCTTTTCCTGGTCTGCCGCCGACTGCGGCCCCAGAAAGGCCAACCGCACGGCCAAGCGGCTCCCCACGTCAAAGAACGGCCGGACTGTCACCGCCTTTTTCTGACTGCTGTCATAACTGATCAGGCCATAACCCAGGTAACTGACCTCCTGATAGCGGTCGCTGTACTTGGCCCCGTCCACCCTGTTGACCACCTGCGTAGAAAGCCGCACCCGCGACCGCCCCGCCGTCGTCCCGAACAGCCGCCCCTCCTCCGCCAGTTGGTCAGGATACAGGGCCCGGAACCAGAAGCGCAGCAGCCCCTTCAGGCTGGCGGCCCGGAACTCCGGGGGGCCGTTGGGGTCAGCCCCGCCCATGAACATGGGGGTAACCAGTTCCAGCTCAAAGCTCAGGGTCTCCACGGCAGCCCTCCATCTCGCAGCATGATACTGTCCACACTACTACAACATCTCTGGGTATGTCTACCAGAAAATACCTTACCACCGGCCCACATAGGCCCGAAAGCGGATATAGACAGCAGGTCCTGCCGCAGCCGCTCCAGTTCGGCCAACTCCGCCGCACTGAAGTCCGCCACCGTCTGCCCATCCACGCCGCCGGCCGCCTTGCGGGCCTGCACCCGCCGCCAGGCCTGGCGCAGATTCTCCGCATCGGTGATCCTGGCTAATTGGGGATAATTGGTCGCCTTCATATTCAAAAATACCCCCGGGCCGACCGAAATCGTGCACATGGGCAGGGAGCAGTATGGGGCGTACCGGACACGCCCTTGAGATCGTGAACATCGGGAAAGTCCTCAGCTCCCTCGCCCCGCTCCGCGGGGAGAGGGTTGGGGTGAGGGGTATTCATGCAGACAGGCAAACTGCCATGTCAGGATGTCTGGTCAGGGCCAGTTTCAGAACGAGCCCGGGCAGAGCGCCACGATGGGGGCAAGATTCCCTCAAGGCCGCCACGGGCCGCTCTCCAACACTGCTCACCCCGCTGCCGGACCCGGGAGCGCCGCTCTCCTTCTTAGTTCATAGTTCGTAGTTCGTAGTTCATAGTTGTCACCCCGAGGGGGGAAACATGGCAGCGCCGACCTCCTGGTCGGCGCAGTTTCCAGCCACCACTGCTCGCCCTGCTGCCGGCGGGCACCTTGGGGCTTGGGGCGCCCTCTTCGGCGTGCCGGGCCCGCCGGGCCGCGAGGGTCTGTTATTTGCTATGGCGGGCCTTGCCCGCCCTACGGCTTTATATCACAAGCGATTTTGCTGAGCATTGATGCCGGGAATCGGCCGAAAAAGCCTGATAGGGCGGCCTGTGGCCGCCTTTGCTTCTGCCCGTTTTTGCCTCTTGCCTTTCCATAACCCACGGCCTTCAGGACGGAGATCGCCGCCGAGACTCCGCCGGGTCCGCCATGCTCTCATATCACATTTGCACATTTCAATGAAGTGCTTGCTTTTTAAAACATATTGCAGAATGACTGTGCTTTATATCACAAGCGATTTTGTTGAGCATTGATGCCGGGAATCGGCCGAAAAAGGCCTTAAAAAGCCCCATCAGCCCCCCGGGCAGCCCCGGAGGCAGAGCCGGAATAGAGGCGATTATGCCAATAAACAGAAAAATATCAAAGTGATAGCCAACAAGGGGGGCAAAAACCTTTTGCGAACTTTTGGAAAAATCACGATTAGTTAATATATTCATGATCTTAAGCTATTGCTGGGCCATGTTTCCCCCTGCCGGGCGAGGGGCCAAAAGTTCGCAAATGCCCCTTTCGGTTCCCAGGGCCACGACCTGTTGCGAACTTTTGTTGCGGGGGCCATTTGGGGCCTTGGCAACATCTTGATATCAGGCGTCTTTCATTTGGTCACAAGGCTTAAATTCTGCAAATGTCGAAAATGCCCCGTTGCGCCCTTTCCCGGCCCCGGTCTTGCGAACTTTCAGGTTGAGGAATATCAATAGGTTGGGCCAAAAAAGGCGGTTTTGGGCGTTAAAAAATGGGGCCAAAAAGGACCATTTTCGAAAAAACGCCGCCCGCTGTTTTTTCATTGACATCTCAGTTGCTTAGTGCTATGCTCTCTTCAGCCCCCGGAGATAACTTATTGATTTCTCCGTGGTTGCTCTGGAAGAATTCCCGCTAGGGATTGGAAACCTCTAAGATAATAAATAAAATAACTTCACCCATACTGTTGCTCTGGAAGAATT
>CALGOE010000238.1 GCA_937958145.1 uncultured Desulfobacca sp. | reverse complement strand
GGGTGAGGGCCCAATCAAAGCCCTTTCCTTCGCCGATAACAATCATTTCCGCATGACTCCATTTAAAACTGAAGTCATGGCGGTCAAAGGTGCCTTTTATCACGCTCCTCGTGTTTTCCCATCTGGCCATTCGCGAATTATGATCACATGCCTTATCTATTGCAAAAGCCAGATACGTCTCCAGGGCCTGGGCCTGCTCCGGGGGCAAGGTCCGGCGCCACTCCGGGCGCATTTCCAGGAAGGTCTCCACATAGGTGCCCAGGGCCAGGAGTTGCCGGGGGGCAAAAAAATCTGTCCAAGTGGTCATGCCATAGGAGAGAGGCCGGGGATCGTTGCTGATTTGGGGGAAAGGTTCCCGGGGAATCACATCCTGGGCTTCCCACTGCGGCAGCTTCTGCCGCAAGGCCGCCTCGGCCCGGGCCACGCCCTCCAGGTCTGCCGGGGTGGGGGCACGGAATTCAGAGCCCCGGCTGGTCTTCACCCGCACCGCATACAGCTGCTGTCCCATACGGCCGGCCTGGGCCTCCCGCTTGATATAGTCCCCGTCAATGGTCTCCCCGGTCCAGGGGGAGCGGGCCACCCCTTTTTTGATGGTGCCGACGTCAGGATTGACTTTAAGGGCCTTGGCCCCCGCCACGATGCGGAAGCGGCACTCCGGCCAGGCAGGATCCACCAGGAGTTGCACCGCCACCGGCTCCCCGCCTTTTTGCAGCCACCAGTTGGGGGACAGGGGCACCGGTTTGCCGGTGGTGGGACAGGCCACCGTCCGGGCCCAGATATATGCAAAAATATTCTCACCTTGTTGACTCGGAAAATATTGTTTCAGGCGTTTTTCTACCTCTTTGCACAATATTTTGCCCCACTTCTCTGTCTTCTCAACCAAGTTGGGCCCGAAACGAGCCGGATAATCCAGGGTTGCCTGCAAAATTACCGAGGCCACCGGGTTCAATTCATACGCATAGGTGGTCAAACCACACCGCAGAGCTTCAAAGGGTATGGAGCCTCCGCCGGCCATGGGGTCCAGAACGGCCAGGTCCCGTCTCCCCCAGGCACATTCCAGGAGGTCAAGAAAGGTTTTCAACTCCTCGTCATCAGGATTGCAGGTGAAGGCCCGTTTGTAGCCATAGGGGTTGGCAGGCAGCTTTATTCCCTTGATTTTGGCATATTGGATAATTTTCTGCGCTGCCACCGGGTCCCCGTGGATGCCCAGGAGTTGCTTGAACCATTCCTGATAGCTCTTTTCAGTGGGGAATTTGTCCTTCAGGGGCCGGGGCCAGTCCTCCCGCCAGGGGGGCAGGAGGCTCCCTAAAATAGCCGCCCGACAGGCCACCAACGGCCGCCGGGCCCACCAGACATGCAGAAAGTAAAGGGGAGGAAGAGCGCTGCTGGCGGCCCGCTCCCGCCGACTTTCCACGCCGAGCTCGGCCAGGGGCAGCCAGGTTTCAATCAATACCTGTGGGGGCTGGGCGCAAGGGCTATCAGGGGCCATCGGTTTATCTCATCTGCCAAAGTTCACTCCTGGTTTCCTCGCGGTTCTTCATGGTGGTTCGCGAGGAGAGTCAATGTGGAGTCAACCCTTACTGGCATGCAGGTCAGGTTCCTTTACCTAGCCTAAGGACTTAGCTGTGGCCTCACTCCCCCGCCAGCAGGATGCGCAGAGCCCGGCGGGCGCGGTACAGCAGGTGCGGCTGGGAGCATTTGCTGAACCAGTAGTAGGCCTCTTCAATGGGCATGGCCTTGAGCCCTCGGGCGATGGCGGCGATGCGGTCGCCCCGGCTCAGGGGCTTGACCATCATGAAGAGCAGCCCCAGACGGACGCCCACCTCTTCCGGCATTTCAAAAGGCAGGCGGCGCTCCCGTTTGAGTTCCCCGGGACGATGGCCGCTCTGCTTCAAAGCGGCCAGGATGTCCTCGGCCACCGCGGCCAGGGGCAGGCCCCAGAGGCGCACCAGGCGGCGCCAGCCGGTCTTCCCGTGGTTATTGGTGGGGTTGGCGCCCACCCGGACTTTCTGGCTCAGGGTGAGGCCGTAGGAGCCGTCCGGCCGGGGATAAACCCAGAGGCGGAAAGGTTTGTCACTCATGGCCGTCCTCAGAGTCGGCCTTTTCCGCTTTCACCACCAGCTTCCCGAAACCCATGGCGGTGAACACGTCCCGCATGGTCTGGAACTGGTCGCCATCCAAGCGCAGGCCTTCGGGAAATTCAGCCAGGATTTCGGTCCTGACGATGAGCTTGTCAGCCTCCTGGGCAAAGGCGTCGGTAATCTGCTTGAGCCTCTTATAGCGGTCCCAGGGGCCGTCAAATTCCATTTTGAAATGAGCTTGAGGGCCGAACTCCAGGGTCATGGACTGTTTCAGGGAAAAACTGCCCTTGCCCAGTTGGGGAATGGCCAGACCCAGGTTCCGGATGTCCTTGGCCCCCTCCTTGCCGCTCCCTTCCAAAAGCAGTCGCACCTTTTTCAGCGTTCCCACTTTGCTGTCGGCGCACTGGTCGGAGAGATGTTGGAAAACCTGGGCCGGGGGACCTTCGGCCTGAAACCAGCTGCGAGGAGTGCAGATGCAGGGGGACTGGCGACACTTGAGACAGACCTGGTCGCAGACACAGGCGTCCACGGGGTGATGACAAACCGGGCAGGTGGAATCCCCCTCATCCGGCCTTTTTTCCCCCTTCAAGCGGATACCCAGACGCCGGGCCTCCTGGGGAAGATAGAGCAGGGTGTCTTCATCAAGCTGCACTAACGGGGCAGGGGAGTCGGGGCCGTAGCCCAGGTCCTCCCGAGGGTCATAATAAACCCACACCCCATGCTTCACCCCTTCTTTGATGGTGCGCTTCAACTGATTGGGGTCCAAAAGCAGGGGCAGCCCCAGGCGTTGGGCAAAGGCCCGGCGCACCTCTTCGGTGGACATCGACTCCTGGTTGGGCGGCCAGGCTTTGGCCTTGAGGAACTGGGGCGCCATGGGGGCATCATCGGCGGTTTTCACTTTATTTAAATCACGCAGGAGCTTTAAAAGCACCTGGCTCTGGTCCTGCTCCATTTCCCCCTGGTCCTGGGCGGGCAGGGTTTCCCGAGCCAGATTGTGGTGCTTTTGGGGAGTGTCGGCGCTGGGGTAATAGAGATAGCGGTAGGCCTTGGTGATGGCCACCCGCACTTCCAGTTCGGCGGCCTGGCTCATTTCTTTCAGTTTTTTTCTGGTATTCTCGGGAAAATCTTTCATCCGCTCCGGATCGGAGACCAGGCGGTGAATAGCCAGATAGCGCTGGGCCTTGGTCACCATGGATTCCACCTGGCCTTGGTCCGCCACCAAAAACAGCAGATTATTTTTGAATTTGCGGTAGCCTTCCTGGGTGCCGGAATGCTCAAAAATCTTAGCCACCAAATCAGGAGGCCCTTTATACTGGGCTTCATCGGTGGCGGCGTCATAGTGAATGATGACCAGCTTGGGGGTCTTGGCGTCGTCATCCACCTCGGCCGCCTCGGAGGGGAAATAGACCGGGGTAAAAACGCCCTTGCGCCAGATTTGGCGGATACGGTGATCCACTTCCTCTTTGGCCTTCACCTTGCCCACCAGGCTCATTTCATCGGCGATGATCTTGGCAGGGGCCGGCTCGGTGCTGAAACGGTAACGGTGACCATCGTAATTTAAGAACCAGCAGGATTCCTCCAGGCGATTTAGGGTCTGTTGCAGGATCAAGGGATCGTCTCCGGGGGTGAGGACGCTGAGAAAGAGTTCGGCGGGATCCACTCCGGAGGCCACTCCCAGGGTCAGACTGTGGAGAAAAATGGTGGTGGCCAAGTGTTGGGCATAAGGGGATTTCCCGGCCTTCACCCAGGTGCGGTCCAAATCCTGGGCTTTGGCCAAGGTTCCCGGTTGGGGGCTGATTATATCGGCCTCAACAATAGAGCGGAAAAGGGGACGATCCAGGCGGCTGGTGAGCTCTTCCACTATGTCGTTGAATCCCAAATCCAGGTGATGGGGGTGAATGAGATAGGCATCTTTGGGCTGGGTCTCCCACAAGCGCCGAATGGCCAAAGCCAAAAGCCGGAGCGCCCCCCGGGTTCTTTGGAAATTGGGGATAGTAGCAGTTTTGGCGTTAAGAGTTTTGAGCAACACGGGATGGAAGGGATAATCGGTAACAATCTGGTGGGCGTATTCGCTTCGAACGGCCAGTCCGGGAATATTGGCATTCTGGTCTTGGAGTTTTTGATAAAAGGCGTGGTATACCTCGGAGGTCTGTTGGGCGGCGTTTCGATCCACCTTTTGGAAAAGCCGGTGGGTGACGATGGCGGAAATCTCGGTTTCAGCCGTAGGGGTAATGACCCGTTCCTGGCGGGCGGCCAGGCTTTTGGCTTCTGCCAACCGCTGACGCAATTCTTCCGTTTCCTTACCGTAAGCGTCGAGGGCTTCGGCCAAGGTCAGGACTACCACCACCTGGGCTTTGCTCGCGGCCAACTGGAAAAGGGACATCAGAAAGGCGATGGTCATGTCCGCCAGGTTGGTGGTGCCCACCCCTTTGGCTATCCGGAGGAAATGGACTACCTCATCCAGCATAATGAGGGCGGGGCGATCGCCGACCAACTTTTCCAAGGTGGCGGTGCCGGGGGCCACGCCTTGCTGATCGCTTTGGGCGAGAATCTGGTATCCTGCGGGGCCGGCAAGTTGATAGGCGATTTCCCCCCAAGGAGTAAAAGTGCGGATGCCGTTGTGCTCGATGCCGTTAACCGGGTCCAGTTCAGAGCCGACTATACCCGCCGTGGCTATGGGGAAAGTTGGTATAAGGGTGGGATCGATAAAGGTTTCGATTCCAGGAGTCCTAAAACCATCGGCCAAGTGTTTCAGGGCGATAAGGCTATGAGTTTTACCGCCGCCGAAGGAGGTTTCCAGTCTAATGATGGCGCTGCTTTTAGCCCTCAGACCGGTTAGCCTTCCCAAGGCTTCGGCAAGGAGTAGTTTCAGGCCCTCGGTGGGGTAAGTATTGGCAAAGAAAACGGCAGGGTTCTGATAAACCTCCTCGGCGCGATTATCCATCACCGCCTTCAGCCGGGCCGCAAAGATGTCTTCTGTTAGCTCACCTTTGAGGACTTCGGGACGCGGCACACAGGTGTCAAAAATAAGTTGCATAGCAAATATGACCTCAAAATTCGGCATTTTTAACAACAATCGTCAATGAAAAGATGTTTGATTGATATCCGGGTTTTTGGCCAATTGCTTCTGAACTTTCGATCTGGTTGGGTAAATTCATGGGCGATGCGCCTCAAAGCCTGCTGCCGAAGGGTATTGGGAAAGAAACCATTAATCCGGAACACCTCTTCCGAAGCTAAATAATATTGTGGACGAGATCTTCTCATCAACCCACCATTCATATCCCCTTACCTCAGAAAATTTTTTGGTTATGTTGCGCTCCGAGGTGTGGAGCGGGTATAAGGCCATGAGCGCAAGGCCAGACGCTCGAAGCGCTTACCTTTGCGGCTTTCCTCTTCCAGCAGACCTCTGAGCGTGGTGGTGCGGCCCGC
>CALGOE010000237.1 GCA_937958145.1 uncultured Desulfobacca sp. | reverse complement strand
GGCGGGTCTCCTGACCCGCTAACGGGCTCCTGACCCGCTAACGGGCTCCTGACCCGCTAACGGGCTCCTGACCCGCTAACGGGCGGGTCTCACAGGTTACGGCGGCCACGGGCCGCCCTATAAACAAAACGTCCACTCCGGCAGCGGCAGGAGGGGCCGCCGGCGCCTCGCCGCGGTTAGCCCTCTGCCAGTTTCGCCCGGATCTTCAAGCGCAGGGCATTGAGGCGGATAAAGCCGGTGGCGTCCGCCTGCTGGTAGTCGCCGCCGGCCTCAAAGGTCACCAGATCAGGGCGATACAGCGATTTGGGAGCCTTGCGGCCCACCACGGTGACGTTGCCTTTATATAATTTGAGCCGGGCCGTGCCGGTCACCGGTTTCTGGGCTTCGTCGATGAGGGCCTGGAGGGCATAGCGCTCCGGGGCAAACCAATAGCCATAATAAACCAGTTCCGCATACCGGGGGCTGAGGCTGTCCCTGAGGTGCATGACCTCCCGGTCCAGGGTCAGGGATTCCACCGCCTGATGGGCCGCCCGCAGGATGGTGCCCCCGGGCGTCTCATAGACACCCCGTGATTTGAGGCCCACGTAGCGATTTTCCACCAGGTCCACCCGGCCGATGCCGTGTTCGCCGCCAAGACGGTTCAGATAATCCAGGAGCTGGAAGGGCGTCATTTTCTGCCCATCCACGGCCACCGGATCGCCGGCCTCAAAGTCGATCTCCACATAGCGGGGCTTATCCGGGGCCTCCTCCGGCGCCTTGGTGAGGACAAACATCTCTTTGGGCGGCTCGGCCCACGGGTCTTCCAGGATGCCGCCCTCAAAGCTGATGTGCAGGAGGTTGCGGTCGCTGGAATAGGGCTTCTCCTGGGTCACCGGCACCGGAATGCCATGTTTGGTGGCATAGGCCACGCATTCGGCCCGGCCGGCCAGATCCCACTCCCGCCAGGGGGCAATGATCTGCAGGTCCGGCGCCAGAGCCATGTAGGTCAGCTCAAAACGCACCTGGTCGTTGCCCTTGCCGGTGGCGCCATGGCTCACCGCGTTCGCACCGGTGCGCCGCGCCACCTCCACCTGGGCCTTGGCAATCAACGGCCGGGCAATGGAGGTGCCCAGGAGGTAGGCCCCTTCATAGAGGGCGTTGGCCCGGAACATGGGAAAGATGAAATCCCGGGCGAATTCCTCCCGCAGGTCCTCGATATAGACCTCGGCAGCGCCGGTGGCCAGGGCCTTGGCCCGCACCTCGGCCAACTCCTCTCCCTGCCCCAAATCCGCGGCAAAGGCCACCACCGGGCACTGATAGGTCTCCATGAGCCATTTTAAGATGACCGAGGTATCCAAGCCGCCGGAGTAGGCCAGAACGATTTTGTTGATGTTGGGCATTGGCAATGATCTTTCTGTCAGGAAAAGTTCATAGTGTTAGTTCGTTGAGGTTTAGGGCGTGCCGGGCACGCCATATTCGGCGGCCATGGGCCGCCCTCTATAAGTCTTGCCCTGCAAATGGACCGCAGGCCCTAAGGACCCTCTGTGACCATAATCCTGGCACAGACCTGGAGGTCTGTGCTACTGATTTTCGGGCACCGGCTGGAAAGCCTGTGCCACCGGAGGAATTCTCTCTCATTGCCCTCGGTGGAATTCGCTTCCAGGCGCTTCCTCTAGCTTGACCCCAAGGCTTGATTCTCATCCCCCCACCAGCCACTCCAGCAACGCCTTCTGCAGGTGCAGGCGGTTTTCGGCCTGGTCCCAGACCAGGGATTGGGGCCCTTCCAGGACCTCTTCGGTGATCTCTTCTCCCCGGTGGGCCGGCAGGCAGTGCAAGACCACCGCTGCCGGCGGCGCCTGCCGCACTAAATCGGCGTTTACCTGGTAGGGAGAAAAGACCTGGAGACGTTCCGGCGCTTCCTCTTCCTGGCCCATGGAGGCCCAGACGTCGGTGTTGATCACCTGGGCGCCCTGCACCGCCCAGACCGGATCGGGTCTGATGGCCACCGCCCGGCCCTCTTTGTGGGCCAGGGCCAGAAGCGCTGCGTCCGGCTCATAACCCGGCGGGCAGGCCAGGGCCAGCTCAAAATCCAGGCGGATAGCGGCAGTGATCCAGGAGTTGGCCATGTTGTTGCCATCGCCGATCCAGGCCACTTTCAGATCGGTCACCCGGCCGCAGCGCTCCTGAATGGTCAACAGATCGCTCAAAACCTGACAGGGGTGGTGACTATCCGTTAAGCCATTCATCACCGGGATCGTGGCAAAACGGGCCATTTCTTCAACGATCTCATGGCCATAAGTCCGCATGATGATCCCGTCCACATAGCGGGCCAGGACCCGGGCTGTATCTGCCACCGGTTCATTGCGGGAGAGCTGACTGTCGTTGCGGCCCAGATAAATGCTGGTGCCGCCCAGATGGGCGATGCCGGCTTCAAAGGACACCCGGGTGCGGGTGGAGGGCTTGTCAAAGATCAGGGCCAGCGTTTTACCGGCCAGGGGCTTTGGGTCCCGGCCCTGGCGATGCCAGGCCTTGAGTTCAGCCGCCCGGCTGAGAAGGGCCAGAATTTCTTCGGTGCTAAGATCCAGAATAGTCAACAGGTCACGTTTCATATTAAATTTCCTACCAGGTCCGCCACCCGCAGCGCTTTACTTCCTCGCCAATACTTCATCCAGGATGTCGATGACCTGATCAATTTCCCCGCAGCTGACGATGAGAGGCGGCAGGAAACGCAGCACATTGCCCTGAGTACAGTTGATCAGCACCCCCCGCTCCCGGCAGGCCGCCACCAAAGGTATGCCATCGCCGTCGATTTCCAGACCCAGGATAAGCCCCAACCCCCGCGCCTCCCTGACGATCGGATGCCGCTCCTGCAATGACCGCAGACCAGCCAGAAAATACTCGCCCTTGGCCGCTACTTCGGCCAAAAAGTCCGGCCGGGAGAGGATATCCAGGACTGCCGCGGCCGCCGCGGTGACTACCGGGCCACCGCCAAAGGTGCTGGCATGCGTGCCCGGCACAAAACCCTGGGCCGCCGCCGCCGTCACCAACAGGGCGCCGATGGGCAGGCCGTTGGCCAGGGCCTTGGCCAAAGTAATGATATCCGGTCTGATGCCGGTGTGTTCATAGGCGAAAAGCTTGCCGGTGCGACCCAACCCCACCTGGATTTCATCCAAGACTAACAGCAAGTTATGTTCATCACACAGCCGCCGCAGCCCCGGCAGATACTCCGGCCCGGGGATGCGGACGCCGCCTTCGCCCTGGATGGGCTCCACCAAGATGGCGCAGGTCTGGTCATCAATGGCTGCAGCCATAGCCTCCAGATCGTCAAAGGGCACAAAGACGAACCCTGGCAAGAGCGGCTCAAAGCCCTGCCAGAACTTCTCCTGGCCGGTGGCCGACAGGGTGGCCAGGGTCCGGCCATGGAAAGAATTCCGGGCGCAGATGATCTTATGCCGACCCGGTCCGAACTTCTCCTGGCTGTAGCGCCGGCAGAGCTTGATGGCCCCCTCGTTGGCCTCCGCACCGCTGTTGGCAAAAAAGACCTGATCGGCAAAACTCACCGCCACCAGCCGCTGGGCCAACTCAATCTGGGGCAGGGTGTAAAACAGATTGGAGACATGCACCAACTCCTGCACCTGCTTGGTCACCGCCGCCGTCACGGCCGGATGGGCATGCCCCAGGTTACAGACTGCGATTCCGGCCAGGAAGTCCAGATACTCCCTGCCCTCCAGGTCCCAGAGGCGGCTGCCCTGACCCCGCACCATGACCACCGGCTGCCGGGCGTAGGTGTTCATGAGCACCTGGTTGCCCTGTTCCATCCAGACGGAGGAGTTCCGAGTTCCGGGTTTCGAGTTTCGAGTTTCGAGTTTCGAGTTTCGAGTTTTGAGTTCCGAGTTTTGAGTTTCGGGTTCTGAGTTTCGAGTTCCGAGTTTCGAGTTTCGAGTTTCGAGTTCCGAGTTTCGGGTTTCGAGTTTCGAG
>CALGOE010000236.1 GCA_937958145.1 uncultured Desulfobacca sp. | reverse complement strand
CATGTACACCAGGCCGGAGGCCACGGTGAGCATGGCCGTAAGCCAGCAACTGAGCAGCAGGACCCAGGAGGGAAAGGACGCCACCTGCCGCCAGATGGCCAGGAAAACCGTCAGAATCTGGGCGGCGGTGGCCCATTTACTGATCTGGGTCGGTTCAATGCGCACCGGCACGGCAAAAAGCTTCAAAACGATAATCCCGCCCAGGATAATGACATCCCGGCTAATGACCACCACCGTCAGCCAGGCCGGGATTTTCCCGAAATAGCCCAGGGTCAAATAGCTGGCCGTCATCAGCAGTTTGTCGGCCAAGGGGTCGAGCAGGGCCCCCAGAGGTGATTTCTGATGAAAGTTGCGGGCGATATAGCCATCGGCCAGATCGCTCAGCCCTGCCACCAAAAAGACGACCAGGGCCCGGCCATACGAGTTTTGCAACAGAAAGATGACGAACAGGGGCGTGGCCAGAATCCGCACCATGGTGATCAGGTTGGGAATGGTGAGAGGCGTATTGACCGCTGGCAGGTTGGGTTCCAAGTGACCGGTTCCTCTGGCGACATCTTTTTCTTACGGATATATCACATTCTTTGCCAAAAACAAATCTCGGACTTAAGGATGGACCCGGTCGGCGGGGGCGAAAAAGGCCCGTAGGAGGTCAACGGCCTCCTGGACCTGGGCAGGGGCCAACCACCGGACGGCGGGATCGGCCCGGAACCAAGTGAGTTGGCGTTTGGCGTAGCGGCGGGTGTCCCGTTCCAGTTGCGTGACCATGTCATCCCACGCCAGTTGGCCGTCGAGATAGGCCGAGACATGGCGATACCCCAGGGATTGCAGAGGCTTGAGGTCAGCGGCATAGCGCCGCCGCAGGTCCTGCACTTCGGCCACCAGACCCTGGGCCAACATGGCCGCCACCCGGGCCTCAATGCGGGCGTAGAGCTCCTGCCGGGGGCGATTCAGGGCCAGGATCAGGGTGCGGTAGGGACGGTCGGCAAAGCGGTGAGCCTGCTGCTGCTCCGAGAGTTTCCGGCCGCTGGCGGCGATGACCTCCAAAGCCCGCAGGATGCGGAAGGTATCGTGGGGATGGAGGCGGGCGGCGGTGGCCGGATCCAGGCGGCAGAGGCGCTCGTAAAGGGGCGCCAGGCCCAAAGCCTGCAATTCCTCCTGAAGCTGCTGCCGCACCGACTCGTCCTGGACGCCGTCATCACAGATGCCATGCAGAAGCACCCGGATGTAGAGGCCGGTGCCGCCCACGACCAAGGGCGGAATCCCCTGCCGGTGCAGATCTGCCAGCACCCGGCGACCCAACCGGTAATAATCGGCCGCGTCGAACGGTTGGTCCGGAAAGACGACGTCGATGAGGTGATGGGGCACCAGGGCCCGCTCCTCCCACGTAGGTTTGGCGGTGCCGATATCCAGTTCCCGGTAGACCTGGAGGGAATCGGCGTTGACGATCTGCGCTCCCACCTCTTGGGCCAACCGGATGGCCAGGGCGGTCTTGCCCACGCCTGTGGGGCCGGTGAGAACGGCAACGGGGGGCGCCGAGGCTATGGGGTGGTTGGGGGCCACTGGGTCAAACACGGTTCTTGCAAAAAGCAGCGGTTTGTGCAAACAGGCAGAGCTGTGAAGGGACAGGCCGCGGTATGGTCACTCCTCCCCAAAAACCCTCTCCCCGCGCAGCCACCGGCTGATTTCCTCCGGGCGCTGGCAGAAAAAGAGGACCACCTGGGCCAGGTCCAGGGGGCCGGCCTGCAGGCCAAAAACCCGACAGACCTGGACCAGACCGTGGCTGAGGGAGACGTAGATAATCTGGCGGTGGCTGTAGAACGGCACGACCGGGTGCAGGGGATCTGCCAGTTCCTGGAAACAGGCGGCCGCGTCCAGGGAATGCATGGCCCGGCAGACCAACGGGCGGGCCTCGTAGGCCAGACAGCGGTGTTCCTGCAACAGGGGGCAGGGGTGTTGGGCCCGCTGGGCGGCCACCTGGATTTTGGTCAGGCCGGCCCGCCGGGCCAGGGAGTGTTCAGCCCTCTGGCCCAAATCCTGCCGCTGGGCCGGGGAGAAGCGGGCCTCCAGGAAGCTGCCCAGGAGCAAGGCTTCGGGCCCGGTCAATTCTATTTGATTATGGCAGCAGGCATCGCAGCCCGGTTCGCAGGCCACCGCTTGGGGCAAGGGTTGCTCGGCCTCCAGCCGGGCCAGGCAGTGGTCGGCATAGTAAATGGCGGTGCGAGCCAGGTCCTGGACCCGTTCCAGGGTGGGCTCCGAGCGCAGGAGTTCGATGGCTCCGGCCGCAAAACGGGCGGAGAGCTCCGGATCCAGGAAGGGGTTGGGACTCGACTTGGACATGGGCAGCCTCGCAGGGAAACAGGGCAATGTGCCGACCTGGTGCGGTCAGGGGGCCGGGGGGCGCAGCCCTCGGCCCCCAACCGGCGCCCCTCAGCCGGACAGGCGAAGGTTATTTGAATTCTTTATGGCATCGGCTCAGGCTGGCTTGGATATCCGCCAGCTCATGGTGAAACATCTCCGCCTGGCCGAGGCGATGGGCCTCCTCCAGGTTGTGCACGTGGGAAAGGTAGAGGTCCATTTCCGGCTGCCACTCGGGGTCGACCTGCTGGGCAAAGGCGTCGCTGTCCCGGAGAAAGTCGGCGAGGACCCCGTTTTCCGGCAATTTGCCGCCGGCTGCCGCCTTTTTCAGGGCGGCCCAGGAAACCGCCAACCGCTTTTTGCTGGCCTTAAAGCTTTCCTTCTGAGAGGCCAGGGTTTCCCGTTGGGAAGGCGGATAGCTCGCCAGGGTGGAGAAGCTCAGGTGGAGCTTGGCCACCAGTCGGCCTTTTTTCTCTTTGAGCAGGATGGCGGCCGCAGCCTGGGGCGGCAATTTTTGGGTCAAACCGGCCACCTGCAGCTCCCCCCGGCGGATCTGGGCCGCCAGAGACGCCAGGTAGTCGGCCAACTCTTCCCGGGAATACTCCCGTTCCCAACGTGCTTCCATAGATCGTTTCCTACAACGGGCTTATTTCTTCAGTTCTTTGCCGATGGCGAAGGCCGGGGCCAGATACGGCCCGGTAGTATAATACGCCATGCTGTCCATGGCAAAGCTGAAGGGTTTGATCTTGGTGATGTCCGGGATACCTTTGTCGGTGAGATGATCTTCGTCCACTTTAATATCAATAATTTCGCCGACAAACAGGGTATGGAGGCCGATCTCCAGGACATGGGTGACCTTACACTCCAAGACCATGGGGAATTCCTGGACATAGGGGGCATCCACCAGATCGCTGGCCACCGGCGTCAGGCCGGTGACGGCGAATTTATCGGTGTCCCGACCGGAGGCGATGCCCACGTAGTCGGCCTCTTTGACCCGATGTTCCGGCGGGATGGAGATGGTGAAGGCCTTGCGGGCCATGAGGTTGCCATAGGTATAAGTGGCTTTGCGCAGGCAGATGGTGACGCTGGGGGGCTTGGAACAGCAGATGCCGCCCCAGGCCACGGTGGCGATGTTGGGTTTTTGCTGATCATCATAGGTGCCGACGATAAAGACGGGCATGGGATAAAGGAACGTCTTGGCGCCGATGGACTTTTTCATGGGTCCCTCCTGATGGCAGTATGCGGTTCATAGAGATTGGCTGCGACTCCCTCAAGGTTTTTGCAGCATTTCCTGGAAAAAGAGTAATTCCCGTTGAAAGGTGCGGCGGTCGGCGGCAAAGCGTTGGGCCGCGGCGGCATCAGGGATTTTTTTGATATCCACCTGGGCCAGCAGAGTATTATAGGCCAGACACTCCTGGAGATAGGCGGTGGCTTTCTGGTGCCATTGTTGTTTCTCGGCGGCAGCCAGGTTGGCATCCTGGGAAATTTTCTGCCAATGGGTGATGTTGCGGCGCAAATCTTTGGTGTTTTCCTGGAGTTCGGCGCTAACTGCGGCCAGTTCGGCAAGGCCGGCGGGATTGGGGGCATCTTTGGCAGCGCCGGCAGGGCCGGGGGCGACCAGGAGCACAGACAGAATGAGGCCCAGGGCGGTACGAAAGGTCATGAATTACCTCGCTGCCGGCAACAGCCGGGGTACCAAATCGCCGGCTTTGCCCAGCAGGGAAAGATCATACAGATCCGACTGGGGCGTCGGCTCCAGATTGATTTCGGCTACAAAGGCCCCCCTTTGTTTGGCCAGGTAGCCCAGGGAGGCGGCCGGTTGGACCAGACCAGAGGTACCGATGACCAACATCAGGTCACAGGCCGCAACCGCAGCGTAGGCCGCGGCCAGGACGGCGGGGTCCAACGTTTCGCCGAACCAGACGACGTGCGGCCGCAGGAGGGCGCCGCACGTTTGGCAAGCAGGTAGAGGCGGCAGATCCAGGCGGCGATCTTCCCTGACCTGGCCACAACCGGTGCAGCGCAGGTGCCAGATATTGCCGTGAAGTTCGATGATCCGCCGGCTGCCGGCCAGGGCATGGAGGCCGTCGATATTCTGGGTAATCAGGGTAAAGCGGGGGCAGCGCTGCTCCAAGGCGGCCAGGGCCCGGTGGGCCGGATTGGGCTGCAGCGGCGCCAGCAGCTGCCGGCGCCACTGATAGAACTCCCAGACCAGGCGCGGGTCCCGCTGAAAGGCCTGGGGGGTGGCCAGATCAACGGCCCGGTATTGGCGCCAGAGCCCGTCGGGTCCCCGAAAAGTAGGGACGCCGGACTCCGCCGAAATGCCGGCGCCGGTGAGGACGACGACATCCCGGCTTTGATGGAGACGGTGGCGCAAGACCTCCAGATCAGCCTCAGGCACGGCGCTCTCTTCCCCGGTCGGCCCTTATCTGGACCAGTAGACCCGGACAAATTTGTTCATGTGGGACCAACGGAAGTCCAGGTTGCCTTTATAAGCCCGATAGACCGCCTTGCCCAGGCGCTGGGCCAGTTTTTCCGTGGTGGTCTCGACGATGAGCCGATCGGCGCCCTCTGAGATCATCTGAATGACCCGATCCAAAGGGCTTTTCTGGGCCACCCGGTCGGCCTCCCGGTTCAGCAGGGTGATGATTTCCTCACGATGGCCGGCCAGGAAATCGCCTTCCAGGGTGAGAACCCCTTCGTAGTAATGATCCTGGACTTTTTGACAGCCCGGACAGGTCACCCGGTTGGTGGTCTCTTTGGAGAAATTCTGGCGATAGAGTTCGTCGTCATAAAACCAGCGTTTATTCTGATAGATGGCCTTGCAGGTGGTACAGACAGCCATTTCGGCGCGGCCGCCAGCCGGCAGGTAGGGATCATCCACCTTGCCGAATTTCTTGCCTTTTTCGCCGCTCCATTTCCGTTCTTTATACTTTTCCATAGCCACCTCCTGCCAGAAGCCTGGGTGGGGCTGCAGTCCCAGCGCCACCGATGGCGGTTTTCTCCCGGGCAGAGGGGAGGGGAAGCATTTTTCCTCTGCCAATTGTGGGAGGAAATGGGGAAAAGGCCCACAATCACCGTCCCCATCCATATTTTCGCCAAAACACAGGTGAAATTCAAATGAAATATGCCCAGGGGAGAGAGGGTGGGAAAATAATTATTCCGGTCTGGCCGGTTTTTTTGACTTCCGCCCGCCGCTGTGGTAAAAATATTTTAATATCAGGAGTTTTGGCAACTTTGACCGCCTGGAGCCGAGGATGCTCGGACCGGGACCAGCAAGGAGAAGCAACCATGTTGCCACAGCATGCCACCGCTTCGGGGTTTGGGGAACAACAGCAGCGGGACCTGAGGTGGGCCTTGGACCAGATCGTCGGGGAAATCAGGCCGGTTCTCGGCCGTATTGACCCGGCCGCGGCCGAGACCCTGCTGCAGGACCTGGAAAAGGCCCGGCGCATCTTTTGTTTCGGCGCCGGCCGCTCGGGCTTTATTCTGCGCACCTTCTGCATGCGTCTGATGCAGTTGGGTTTTATTGTTTATTATGTCGGTGAGACCATCACGCCGCGGCTTCAGCCCGGAGATATCCTGGTAGCCATCTCCGGCTCGGGGGAAACCGGCCATACCTGCGGTCTGGTCCGTCAGGCCCGCAGCCGCCAGGCGCGCACCATTGCTTTGACCGCGCACCTGGATTCGGTCATCGGGCGTTTGGCTGATCTTACCGTCGTCATTCCCGGCACCACGAAATTGACCCTGGCCCAGGAGGAAGATTCGCACCAGTGTCCGGGCAGCCTCTTTGAGCAGGCTGCCTTTCTTTTTCTGGAGGCGGTGGTGCTGCTGCTCTTTCATCGCCGGTTGGGACGGGATCGGGAACAGGTCTTGTCCCGGCATGCCGATCTGGAGTGAGGAGCCGGCCTGGCCAGCAACTGATAACGAACAGATGACAACTGATAGTTCGGAACACTATGCCTATACCTTTACAACTTGCCCTTGATTTTGTGGATCTGTCCCGGGCGCTGCGGGTGGCGGAACTGGCGGTGCCGGCCGGGGTAGACTGGCTGGAGGCCGGGACCCCGCTGATTAAAAGTGAGGGACTCAATGCGGTGCGGGAATTACGGCGCCATTTTCCTCAGCAGACCATCATTGCCGACATGAAGATCATGGACGCCGGCCGCATCGAGGTGGAGTGTGCGGCCAAGGCCGGGGCTGACCTGGTGGATGTCCTGGGGGCGGCCAGTGATGCCACCATTGCTGAATGTGTCCTGGCGGGGAAGAATTACGGCGCCAAGATTGTCGTGGACCTGATCAGCGTGGCCGACCCGGTGGCCCGGGCGCAACAGGCTGAGGCCCTGGGGGCCGACTATATCACGGTGCACGTGGCCATTGACGAACAGATGGCCGGTCGGGACCCCTTTGCCCTGCTGCGGCAGGTGAGTCAGGCGGTACAGATCCCCGTGGGGGTAGCCGGGGGGATCCACTCCGGCACGGCCTGGCAGGCGGTGGCCGCGGGGGCGCAGTATGTCATTGTCGGCGGGGCCATCACCAAGGCGGCGGATCCGGCCCAGGCCACCCGGGAAATCCGCCGGGCTCTGGATGAACAGGCGGTGATCCCTACCACCCTGTTTCAACGGGTGGGGCCGGCCCAGATCCTGGACGCCCTGAAGCAGGTGTCCGCCGCCAACCTCTCCGACGCCCTGCATCGGGGCGGGGTGCTGCCGGATATCCGTCCCTTGGCCCCAGGACTCAGGGTCGCGGGCCGGGCCCTGACGGTGCGCACCTCTCCCGGGGATTGGTCAAAACCGGTGCAGGCCATTGACCAGGCCGAACCGGGCGATGTCATCGTGGTGGACGCCGGCGGGGTGGGCCCGGCCATCTGGGGGGAACTGGCCACCCACTCAGCCATCCAACGCCAGGTGGCCGGGGTGGTTATTCACGGCGCCCTGCGGGATGCCGGAGATATTGCCCAGATGCGCTTTCCGGCTTTTTCCCGTCTGGTGATGCCCAACGCCGGGGAGCCCAAGGGGTTCGGCGAGATCGGCGTGCCCATCCGCATCGCTCAGGTTACCGTGGAAACCGGTGATTGGATCCTGGGAGATGATGACGGCGTGGTGGTCCTGCCCCAGAAACTGGCGGTGGAGTACGCCAACCGGGCTATGGACGTCCTGGAGCGGGAGAACCGCATCCGGGAGGAGATCAAAGGCGGTCGGACCCTGGGGGCAGTGACCGAACTGCTGCGGTGGGATAAGAAAAGGTAACGGCGCACACTACCGGGAGAGGGACGAAATGGCGGCACAGAAACCGGCGGATGCCATGGCTGCAGCCCGGGAGAACATGGTCCGGACCCAGCTCATTCCCCGGGGGATCCGGGACCCCAAAGTCTTGGCGGCCATGCGCAAGGTGCCGCGCCACCTCTTTGTCGAAGAGGCCTTGCGGAGTCAGGCCTACGGTGATTTTCCCCTCCCCATCGGCGAACAACAGACCATCTCGCAACCTTATATCGTCGCCTTCATGACCGAAGCCCTGGAGTTGGAGGGCACCGAGAAGGTCTTGGAAATCGGCACCGGCTGCGGCTATCAGGCGGCAGTTTTGGCGGAGATCGTACCCGAGGTCTATACCATCGAGAGGCTGCCCGACCTGGCGGCCAAGGCCCGCCGGACTCTGGAGTCCCTGCGTTATTTTAATATCAAGATCAAGGTGGGCGACGGCACCCTGGGCTGGCCGGAAGAGGCGCCTTTTCAGGCCATCATAGTGACTGCGGCGGCTCCCGGCATCCCCCGGCCGCTCCTGGATCAACTGGCCATGGGCGGCCGCCTGGTAATCCCGGTGGGCGATCGCTTCAGCCAGACCCTGGACGTGGTGCGGAAAACGCCCGAGGGGATCAAACATGATTATCGGGGCGGCTGTCGTTTTGTCAAGCTCATCGGCAGCTACGGCTGGGACTCCTGAGCCCCGGTGCTGGCAGAGGCGGCCTGGCCGGCACTCTCTTTTTTATCGTTGTCCTCCTGTTTCAGCCGGAAAAATTCAGCCATAACCTCCCGGGCCACCGGGGCCGCAACCCTGCCGCCCTGGCCGCCGTGTTCAATGATGACGGCGACGGCGATCTGACTTTTTTCCACCGGTGCAAAACTCACGAACCAGGCATGGTCCTGAGTTTTGCGGCGGGCTTTGCCCTTGCCTTCTTTGCCCAGGGAGACGACCTGGGAGGTGCCGGTCTTGCCGCCCACATCGGTATAGGGAATCCGGGCGGCGGCACCGGTGCCCCCACCTTCCATGACCACGCCGCGACAGGCCCGGCGCACCAGGTCCAGGGTCTTGGGGGAGGCATCCAGCCGGGATTGGATCTGGGGTTGAAACTGATAGGCCACCTCGCCGTCGGCGTTGACGATCTTTTCAACGACGGTGGGGGTGTAAATAATGCCGCCGTTGCAGATGGCGGCAGCCACCCGCACCATCTGCAGGGGGGTGGTGAGATTGTAGCCCTGGCCGATGGCCACCGAGGGTGTTTCGCCCTCATACCAGGGTTGGTTGAAACGTTTTTTCTTCCACTCGGAGGATGGCACCAACCCCGGCTTTTCGGAATCCAGGAGGATGCCGGTGGGCGCCCCCAGGCCGAATTTGCGACTCCATTTGGCAATCCGGTCCACTCCTAATCTCAGACCCACGTTGTAATAATAGACGTCGCAGGACTGCACCAAACTGCGATGCAGGGCTACGCTGCCGTGTCCCCGCCTGGCGTGGCAGTTGAAATAGCGGTTGCCTATCTGCATTCCGCCCCGACAGAGAAAAGAGGTGTAAGGGTTGACGATGCCTTCTTCCAGAGCTGCCACTGCCATCACGATTTTAAAGGTTGAGCCGGGCGGATACTGGCCCTTGAGGACGCGATTTTCCAACGGGTGATCTTTATTGTTCATCAATTCCCGCCAATACTCGGCGGAGACGGTGCGGGCGAAGCGGCTCTGATCAAAGGTGGGGGCCGAGGCCATGGCCAGAATCCGTCCGGATTGGGGGTCCATGGCGACAATGGCGCCGACCTTGCCCTGGAGCAGCTCCTCGGCCTTGGCCTGGAGGCGCCAGTCAATGGTGAGAAAAACATTGGCCCCGGGGCTGGCCGGAGTATTTTTCAATAAGCGCAGTTGCCGGCCGAGGGCGTCCACCTCGATCTGCTGGCTGCCCCGTTGGCCGGTGAGATAGGCGTTGTAGCCCAATTCCACGCCGCATTTGCCCACGTCATCGCCCATTTTGTTGTTGGGAAACTTGCCGCTCTTTAATTGGGCTTCGGTAATTTCGCCCAGATAGCCGATGAGATGGGATCCCAGGTTATTGGTCTGATACTCCCGCTTCGGTTGAATTTGGATGATCACGCCGGGAAGCTCGTATTTGAAGGTTTCCAGGAGGGCCACCTCATCCATGGTCAGGTCTTCTTTGATGCGGATGGTCCGGGCCAGATTATCCTCTTGGGCTGTCAGGATGCGGGTGAGGATGTCCAGATAATTCATGTTGAGCAACTGCCCCAGATGGCGGGCCAACTCTTTGGCGTCGGGGACATCCTCGAGAATAACCATGGCGTCATAGGACTCCCGATTGTTGACCAGCGCTACGCCCCGGGCATCAAAGATCATCCCCCGCCACGGGGGCAGATCCCGATAGCGGACCCGGTTGCTTTCGGATTTTTGGCTGAATTCATGACCCTTAACCAGTTGTAAATACCAGACCCGCAGGATCAGGAAGCCGAAGAGCAGCGCCACCACCAACACCACGTACAACAGAGAGCGTCGGGTGCGCTCGTAATCTTCCGGCTCCATGGCGCCGGCCGGGCCAAAACCGCGGGTTGCTGGCGATGGCACGTCTAGCAACAGACTTTTTTTCATGCTTGCCTCATCAAGTCTCCAGAGAAGTCCGCACGCTTTTTTGCAGCAGCCAGCGCCGCCAGGCCTTTTCCAGGAGGTTGAAGAGTCCCAGAACCAAGGGGGCGCTGAGGGCCGTGCCGCTGAGCTGCAGCAAGACCTGCCAGACCATGGTCGGATAGACTACGGGGACCGGAAGCAGCAGGTGCAGCAGGCCGAGCATGACCAACCCCTGGAGCAGCATGATGACCGCCACCCCGGCGATTTGAGGCAGAATATAGAGGAAGTTGAAATGACGCCGGACCAGGGCCGTGCCCACGACGGCAGTCAGCAGGAGCGCCACCTGCACGCCCAAGGGGGCCAGGCCGTAACAGTCCAACACAAACCCCAGGAGCAGGGCCAGCACCACGGCCACGATAAAATCGGCCCGCAGAGTGACAAAGACCAGGAACAGGGTCAACAGGTCCAGACGGACAGGAGCCGGCAAAGGGAGCAGGTGTTGCAGAAAAAACAGAAAAAACCCCAGGAGAAGGTAAAAGAGCACCATGACGACGGCAGTTAAGGTTTGCTTAAGACGGTTTGGACGGTTTTGACGACCAACACCTCTTCCAGGCGGGTGTAATCGGCGGCCGGCTCCACCTCCACCTCCTGAAACAGGCCCGGCACCTTTTTATCCACGGCGGTGACGGTGCCCAGGACCATGCCCCGGGGGAAGACCCCGCCCAGGCCGGAGGCGAGGATCACATCGCCCACCTGAACATCCTGATTTTTATGGATATAGCGGAGAAAACAGCGGTTAGCGCCGACGCCGTTCAGGATGCCGCGCACGCGGTTGCGTTGCACGATGGCATCCACGGCGCTGGTCCGGTCAATGAGGAGCAGGACTTTGGCGTACTCCGGGTAGACCTGGACCACCCGGCCCACGACCCCGGCGGCGTTGATGACCGGCATGCCCCATTTCAGGCCGTCGTTGCTGCCTTTATCCAGAAAGGCACACTTGAACCAGATGGAGAAATCAAAACCGATGATGCGGGCCCCGGTGACCGGCAAGGCCGCCTGGTTTTTAAACTCCAGGAGCTGGCGCAGGCGCTCTTTTTCCAGGAGAGTTTCCTGGTACAAGGCCTCTTTGCTGAGACTCTCCTGGGCCTGCAATTTCAGGCGTTCATTTTCGGCCTGGACCCCCACCAGATAAATATAGCCTCGCCAGATGCGGCTGACGAGGGCCACAGACTCATGGAAAAGATTGAAAACCGGGGCGGTGGCCTTGACCACCATCGCCTCGAGGGGCCTTAGGGGATGCTGGTCCCGGATGCTGGCGGAGATCAGGATGAAGATCAGGAGTATGGAAACGACCAGAATGAGGAGGTGCAGGCGCCGGTGACTGAGATCGTCGGGTTTGTTATTCAACGGTAACTTCCCGCAGAATATCAATATCATCCAGGGCCCGGCCGGAGCCGAGGACCACGGCGGAGAGGGGATCCTCGGCAATGTGGATGGGGACGCCGGTTTCCTGATGCAACAGCACATCCAGGTGTTTGAGGAGCGCGCCGCCGCCGGTGAGATAGATGCCGCGATCGACGATGTCGGCCGCCAGTTCGGGCGGGGTCTGCTCCAGGGCGGTTTTGACCGCATTGATGATGGTATCGATCTGCTCCTGGATTGCCTCCCGCACTTCCTCGGAGTTGATGGTCAGGATTTTGGGGATGCCGGTGACCAGATCCCGGCCCTTGACCTCGATTTCCTCGGGTTCGCCCAAGGGATAGGCGTTGCCGATGGTGGTTTTGATGATCTCGGCGGTTCTTTCGCCGATGAGGAGATTATATTTCCGTTTGATGTAATGGAGGATGGATTCATCCATTTTATCGCCGCCGGTGCGGACGGATTTGCAATAGACGATGCCGGCCAGGGAGATGACCGCGACTTCGGTGGTGCCGCCGCCGATATCCACCACCATATTACAGGTGGGTTCGGTGATGGGGAGACCGGCGCCGATGGCAGCGGCCATGGGCTCCTCGATGAGGTAGACCTCTCGGGCGCCGGCGGATTCCGCCGACTCGCGCACCGCCCGTTTTTCCACCGGCGTGATGCCGGAAGGGACGCAGACGATAATCCGGGGGCGGATAAGGGTACGGCGATTATGGACTTTTTGGATGAAGTGGCGAAGCATGGCTTCGGTGATTTCGAAATCGGCGATGACCCCGTCTTTCATGGGGCGGGTGGCGATGATGTTGCCGGGGGTGCGGCCCAACATCATCTTGGCCTCACGGCCTACGGCCAGGACCTTATTCCGATCCCGGGCATTTTTCCGTACTGCCACCACCGAAGGTTCGCTCAGGACGATACCTTTGCCCTTGACATAGACGAGGGTATTGGCGGTGCCCAGGTCGATCGCTAAATCGTTGGAAAATATTCCCAATATGGGGTCAAGAAACATAACGGGCTCCTTTTTTCTGGCTCTCCCTTCAGCCTCGTTTCCATTTATCTGTTTTACTGCCGGAGAAAACATTTTTTGTGCTGCCTTGGCAGCATACCTGATATACTATATCTGATTCGGCGGTGGCAACGATAAAGCCGTCGCCAGCAGTTGCCGGAGAATCAGGAGAGAATTGGGCTTTGGGCAGGGATGGCAACCTTTATTTTCTCATGATCCCCCAAAAATTCAACCTCAAAATGCACGCCAGAAGGGCTGGCCGCGGCGGGTGGAGAAAACGCCCTGCCGTCTTGACAAATATGGTTTTTTTTGATTTAAAATATATTTTTACAGACTGCAAACAGGATGAAGGGGAAGTGCATTTGCCGGGGGAGAGCTGCAGTATTGTGGCTCGACCGCCGGTGCCAGGAGCCAAGCGACTGGTTGAGCCGTTGAAGACTGAGCCGACGTGTCGTCGGGGCTGCTGACCCAAGCCGGTTGGCCCTGGGGGGGTGCGGTTTTTAGGGCACTAGACGCCTTATCCTGGTTGTGTTGCCTCCGTCCGCTTTCGGACTAAACAGGAAGGGCATTAATTTGCATAAAAGGTAGAAGATTATGAAGCGAACCTATCAACCACATAATGTCAAACGGGCGCGCTCCTATGGCTTTCTGGTCCGGATGAGTACTCGGGGTGGCCGTCTGGTCATCAAGCGCCGCCGGGCCAAGGGCAGAAAAAGACTGGGAATTTAACGGGTCTGGAGTACCGCGCGACCACCACGCACCTTCAGCTACAGGCAAGGAATTACAATTTCTCAGGGCCAGGCCAGATTTACCAGAGCCGATCGGCTGCTGAAGCGGACAGACTTTCAGCGGGTGAAACTTTCGGGCAAGAATCGGCATACGGCGCATTTTATCGTTTCTCTGGCGCCCAATGATCTGCATCGGCCCCGTCTGGGAGTGGTGGCGACCAAGAAACTGGGGAAGGCCGTACAACGGAATCGGGTTAAGCGCTTATTACGGGAATTTTTTAGGCTCCACAAGGGAGTTCTGCCCCCTCACGATATCGTCATTATCGCCAAGAGAAACGCTGCCAGCCTGAGGTATGCCGACGTCCGGGCTGAATTGGGAGCAGTGTTGGCGTTGCCGGAGAAGACCGAGGGGACACATGGTTAAACTCAGCCTTATGCTCCTGCGGGGTTATCAGCTTTTTATTTCTCCCCTTTTTCCCCATTCCTGCCGTTTTTACCCCAGTTGCTCCACGTATGCCTCTCAAGCCCTGGCAAAATATGGTTTTTGGCGAGGTCTGGGGCTGACTTGGCGGCGGTTGTGCAAGTGTCACCCGTGGCATCCGGGTGGCGTGGACCCCGTGCCCTGACAGGTGACTGCCAAAGTGCTCCGAGAGGCAGGGGGCGGATACTGCCGTGCCCTCCAGAGGTGCCTCGCCCAAAGCCGGCCTGCCCTTTTGGCGCTGCCCAAAAAGTTAGGAAAAAGTTTTCTCCCCCTGGCAGGGAGGGGGAGAATGTGCAAACAACCTGTTGGGTGCCCGACGCCAGGGATGATCGACTACTGAGGTAAATTCTATGGAAAAACGCATGTTGTTGGCGGTGGTGCTCAGTTTCGCCATTTTTGCCGGCTTCGCTTATGTACAACAGAAACTCCAACCCCCGGCGCCGGCGCCCACGGCGCCGTCGGAAGCACCCGCCCCCGCCCCCACGACCACAGGAACGCCCATCAGCAAGCCGGCAATGCCCCTTCAGCCCCTTCAGCCCAGTGCACCGGTTGCAGTTCAACCCGGGGCCGGCCGGGCAGCCCGGGACATCCTCGTGGACACGCCCCTCTATCAGGCGGTTATTACCGAACAAGGGGCCAGGGTAAAAAGTTTTCGGTTAAAAAAGTTCTGGGAGCAATTGCCGTTCCAAAAGATCGCCGAGTTCAGTCTGTGGATGTTCAGCATTGACATCCAGCGGTATCGATCGCTGGGGGAGATCACCAACCCGAAGGAATTGATCCGTCTGGAGAACACTGACCACCTGCCGTTGGCCCTGACCTGGCAGACAGCGGCGGCGGGGATCGGGCCCGAGGTCCTCTACACGGCGGACAAACCCAAGCTCGTTGTCTCGGACACCGGCGAGATGCGCCTTAATTTCACCCATACCGGTCCGGACGGCGTGACCTTGGTCAAGACCTTTACGGTGCGGGGCGACAGTTACCGACTGGATATGACCTCCACGGTCCAGAATCACACGGCTGCACCGGTCAGGGGTACTTTGGCTGTTGCCCTCTATGATAATGTCGGGCAGACCGAAGGCTCCGGCTTCAGCGGCCTGGTGTGGTCGGTAAAACAGAGCCGGGAGAGCATCAGTCCCGGCAGTCTTAAAGAGCCCCAGACCATTCCTGATTTTGATTGGGCTTCTCTGGAGACGGGCTTTTTCATGATGGCGGCGGTGCCGCCGGCCAACGGCGTGAAACCGGTGGCCGTGGTGCAGGAGTTGCCGGCCAAGGTGATGGCCGTCACCCTGAAGGCCGACTTGGAGGAGGTGCAGCCCGGCACCGAGGTCAGCGTGCCGTATATTTTTTATTTTGGCCCCAAAGACCGGGCAATCCTCCGATCCGTCGGCTTCGGTCTGGAACGGACGGTGGACTTCGGATGGTTCCACGTGCTGGCCCTGCCGCTTTTGTATGTGTTGAAATTCTTTTATGGCTTTTTCCACAACTGGGGCCTGGCCATTATCGCCCTGACCATTATCATCCGCATTCTCTTTATTTATCCCAACCACAAGAGTTTCAAGTCGATGCAGAATATGCAGAAACTCCAGCCCAAGATCGCAAAATTACGGGAAAAATATAAAGATGACCGGGAGGCCCTCAATAAAGAGCTGATGAACCTGTACCGGACCTACAAGGTCAATCCCATGGGCGGCTGCCTGCCCATGCTGCTGCAATTGCCGGTCTTTATCGCGCTGTATAATATTTTGGGCTATTCCATTGAATTGCGGAACGCGCCGTTTATCTCCACCCTGCCCTTCACCGATATCGTCTGGCTGGCCGACCTGTCCGCCAAGGACCCGCTGCTGATCACCCCCATCATTATGGGCGCCACCATGTTCATCCAGCAGAAGATGACCCCTTCGCCGGGCGATCCGGCCCAGGCCAAGATGATGTTGTTCATGCCCATAATCTTCACCTTTATGTTTCTGAATTTTGCATCCGGTCTGGTGTTGTATTGGCTGCTCAATAATATCCTGGCCATCATCCAGCAATACTACACCAATAAGTATATGTCCTAACCGCGGTGGAGGTCTGCATGAATTTTGTGGAATTTGAAGGCAAAGATCCGGAAGACGCCATTGCTCAGGCGATCGCCCATTTCAAGGTCCCACCGGAAGAACTGGAAATCGAAATTGTTTCTTTAGGCTCGTCGGGTCTTTTTGGCCTCTTGGGCGGGAAAAAAGCCAAAATCCGGGCGGCGTTGAAAACCCCGGCGCCGGAACCCGAGCCCGTTGTCCCGGCGGCAGAACCTGCCCCGCAACCATCGCCAGAGGAAGCCGGCGGCGTCGATCTGGCTCCCCTGGCCCAAGAAGTTCTGGCCACCATGCTGCAGAAAATGGGTGAAACCTGCACGGTGCAGGGTATCCAAAAAGCCAATCACATCCACCTGGTGGTAGAAGGGGAAGATGCCGGCCTGCTGATCGGCAAACAGGGGCAGACCCTGGAAGCGCTGCAATATCTGGTGACCAAGATCGTTGCCAAACAGACGCAGCGCAAACCCCGGGTCATTATTGACATTGAATCCTATCGGGAACGTCACAAACAGACCTTAATTGAAATGGCCCTCCGACAGGGCGAAAAGGCCAAACGCAGTGGCAAACCCGTCACCCTGAACCCCATGAATGCCCATGACCGGCGCATCGTCCATCTGGCCCTGCAGCCCGACAAGGAGGTCAAGACCAAGAGTCGGGGAGAGGGGCTCTATAAAAAGATCATTATCTATCCGGTCAGGAAAAAACGCGCCTTGGAGGTTGTCAACGAATTAGGGTGAAGGCGGACACCATTGCGGCCATTGCGACGCCACCGGGCCAGGCCGGCATCGGTATCGTACGTCTCAGCGGCCCGGCGGCCCTGGCCATCGCCACCCGCCTGTTCCGTCCCCGGCAGCCTCGCCCGGGGCCTTTTCCCACCCACCGTCTGCTGCTGGGCCAGATTATTGCCCCGGATGATGGTCAGGTGATCGATGAGGTGCTCCTGTCATACATGCGGGCGCCCCACAGCTACACCCGTGAGGATGTGGTGGAGATCAACTGCCATTCCGGCTGGGCCGTCTTGCAGCAGGTTCTGCACCTGGTCCTGCAGGAAGGGGCCAGACTGGCCCAGCCCGGGGAATTCACCCAGCGCGCTTTCCTGGCCGGTCGCCTGGATCTCACCCAAGCCGAGGCGGTGCTGGAGGTGATCCAGGCCC
>CALGOE010000235.1 GCA_937958145.1 uncultured Desulfobacca sp. | reverse complement strand
AGTTTGCGGCTCGAGCTCACCGGCAGGGAGCTGGCCCGCCACCAGCAATTGGTCACCCACGATGCCATGGCGGTCTTCCTCAAGGACGTCCGGCTAATTCTGCCTTTTCCCTGGCCGGCCCCAGGCCTGGAGTTGGGCGATTGCCAGGGCAGTGATTCTCCCATCCCCCAGCATCTGGCCCAGGTGCAGAATTATCTGCTGGGCACCGACCTCGTGATTTATGTGGTGAGTGCCCGGATCGGCCTGCGCCAGGCCGATTATAAGTTTTTAGCCGATTTAAAGCGGCTGCATCTTTTGGATAACTGTGTTTTTGTCCTCAACCTGGACCTGAACGAAGTGGAGGACCTGACCGAGGCCCAGCAGTTGCAGCAGCGCTGGCAGCGGGAGATGGCGGCCTTTCAGCCGGAAGCCGCCATGTTCGCCTTTTCGGCCCTGGACCAACTCCTGATCCGGCTGCGGGCCCGGGGCGAGGTCCTCAGTCCCAAAGATTTAGGAAAATTGATGATGTGGGAGGGAGATGCCACGCTGACCGCATTTTCTCGTCAGGAAGCGGCGCAGTTTGAGGCCTATCTCCAACAAGCGTTCACGACCAAACAGAATGACCTTCTTTTGGCCAGCAGTGTGGGACATCTCTCGTTGGTCGTCCAGGGGATAAAGGAACGGCTCCTGCTTCAGGACAGGCTGGTGCAGGAAGACGCCACGGCTCTGCAGACCAGCATGGATCGCCTGCGTCAACGCCGGCAGTCTCTGGAACGCCTGCTGCACAGTCTGGACCAAACCCTGCAGGGGGCGGTGGCTGATCTGAAAAAGCGTCTCCGCCGCCGCTTGGACAATTTTTTTGATGCCCGGCAGGGGGAGGTCGGTCCGCTCATCGGGAAATTTATTCAGGATGATACGGGCGAACTGGATCGCTTGGAACAGAGCGGCCATCTGAGTGCTTTTCTCCCCGCCCTGTATCTGGTCTATCAAGGTTTTCAACAGCGTCTGCTGCGGTTTCTCACCGAGGAAGTGAACTTTAAGATTTTAGAATTCATTTATCTCCAGGAACAATGGCTGCAGGAGGAGTTGACCCAGGTCCTGGCACCGATGCTGGCCTCTCTGCAGGATGCCCTGAACCTGTATTACCATGAGATTGAAGCCTTGGGCATACCTGCGACGGCGCCGACCATAGCTCTGGGGGCGTGGAAAAAACCGGAGAATCTGCAACCTCGCCTGTTTTCCCTGGAATTGGGCCTGAATATCCGTTTGCGCAGCCAGGCTATGCTCAGGTTTGGGCTGAACCTGGTGCTGGAGGCCCTGGGCCGTCTGAAAAAACGGCTCCGCAAGGAATCGGCGGCGCCGGCGCCTGACCGCGTGCGGGCTTCCCTGGCTGGAGCGTTGGAGGATATCAAGGCCCACACCAGGCAAGAGATGGCCGATAGTCTTCTCAGTTACTGTGAAAACTTGAAATTTCAATATTTCTTCCCCTTGACGGAATATCTGGCCGGCGAGCAGGGGAGGGGACTCCATCTGACCCTGGCGGCCCTTTTGATTGATTTAGAAGGAATTCAGCAGGTTATCGGTCAACAGAGTCAGCAGCGCGAATTCTGGCGCCGCCGTCTGGAGGAGCTGACGCAACGCCTGGAGCACATCGAGGCCGGTTGTCTGCGGCCGCTGGCCGATCTCTTGCCAGTGCCGGCCCCGTCATCATGATCGATCCCTTTCGTGCCACTCCCTGGCTGGCCTTGCGTTCTGTGCCGGGGGTCGGGGTTGTTCTCTTTCATCGGCTGCTCCGGCGCTTTGGCTCCCCGGAAGCGGTCTTTCAGGCTTCAGCGGCAGAACTTCGCAGTGTCAAGGGAGTATCGGCGGCCATAGCCCAGGCCATCACGACGTTTGAAGATTGGCCCCGGTGGGACGTCCAGATGGAGCGTCTCATTTCCTTGGGGGGCGAGGTCGTAACCTGCCTTGATCCCCGGTTCCCCGCAGCGTTACGGCAGATTCCTTACACGCCGCCGTTTCTGTATATTAGGGGTAGCATCGAACCCCAGGATGACCTGGCCATTGCCCTGGTGGGGACTCGGAAACCCAGCCATTATGGGCGCAAGGCCAGCCATAAGCTGGCTGCCGAACTGGCCCAGCGGGGTGTCACCGTAGTCAGCGGCTTGGCCCGGGGCATCGACACCGCGGCCCATCAGGGCGCCTTGGCAGTGGGCGGCCGCACGTTGGCTGTCCTGGGCTGTGGGCTCGATATCGTTTATCCCCCGGAAAATAAAGAATTCTACGGCCTGATTCCCCAGCAGGGGGCGCTCATCAGCGAATTTCCGCTCGGGACGCGGCCGGAGGCGAAAAATTTCCCCATCCGCAATCGGATCATCAGTGGTCTGGCCCAGGGCGTGGTGGTGGTGGAGGCGGGCGAACAGAGCGGCACCCACATCACCGCCAATTTTGCCCTGGAACAGGGCCGGGAAGTTTTTGCCGTCCCGGGACCCGTTGATCTGCCGGGAAGCATCGGCCCCCATCGGTGGATCCAACAGGGGGCCAAATTAGTCAGGGAGGCCAAGGACATCCTGGAAGAACTGCGCTGCACCACCCCCGCGGCTTTAAAGACCACGGCACCTCCTACGACAGTGAGGGCGTCCCAACCGGAGGACCCCATCCTGACTCATCTCAGTCTGACGCCGCTGCAGGTGGATGAACTCATCCGCTTGTCAGCGCTGCCGGCCCCGGAAGTCATGAGCCGCCTCACCCTGTTGGAACTCCAGGGACTGGTCCAGGAGTTGCCCGGAAAATATTTTGTCCTGGCCAATTGATCCACTGCCCCAGGTATTGACGGGGAGAACGAGAATGCTTACAAAACTGATTGCCTCCACGGGTGGTTGATTTCCCGCTGACGATACTGCAGGATGGTGGCTCAGTAGGGGCCAGCCTGGTATCAGCAAGGGTCGCCGGGCGGCTGGCCGCAAGTTCCTGCTGGGAGGCAGCTGCTGTTTTTCCCTATAGTGAAAACAAAGAGTTGCTGGTTGGCTGAAAGACCGGACGGCTGCCGGAGCCAACAGCGGCCATCCCGGCCAGGGGCCGGAAGGAGTACGAAAGAGAAGTATGGGCAAAGCTCTCCTCATCGTTGAATCGCCGGCCAAGGCCCGGACGCTGCAGAAATATTTAGGCAAAGACTTCGAGGTTCGCGCTTCGGTGGGACACATTCGGGACCTGCCCAAAAAAGAACTGGGTGTGGACCTGGAAGACAATTTTCGGCCCAAGTATGTTACCATCGAAGGCAAGACCAAAACCATTCAGGAGCTGAAAAGGGCGGCGGCGCATATTCAGGACATTTATCTCGGGCCGGACCCGGACCGGGAGGGAGAAGCCATTGCCTGGCATATCGCTGAGGTCCTGAACGGAGGGAAACACAAGTTTCATCGCGTTCTTTTTTATGAATTAACCCCCAAGGCCATCAAAGAGGCGTTGGCCAAACCGGTGCCGCTGCACCGGGCCCGCTACGAAGCCCAACAGGCCCGTCGCATCCTGGATCGATTGGTGGGGTACCAGATCTCCCCCCTGCTCTGGGAGAAGGTGAAGCGTGGCCTCAGCGCCGGCCGGGTGCAATCCGTGGCCCTGCGCCTCATCTGCGAGCGGGAGAAAGAAATCCTGGCCTTTGTCTCCCAGGAATACTGGTCCCTGACCGCCCACCTGAAGGGGGCCCAACCCCCGCCTTTCAAAGCCAAGCTCATAAAATACAAAGGCAAGAAACTGGAACTGGCCAACAGCGACCAGACCCAACAGGTGCTGGCGGCTCTGAGCGGAGCTGTCTATACCGTGGCGCACGTGGAACAGAAAGAGCGCCAGAAAAAGCCCCTGCCGCCGTTCATTACCAGTACCATGCAACAGGAAGCCAGTCGCAAATTGCGTTTCGGGGCCCAACGCACCATGCGACTGGCGCAAAAATTGTACGAGGGAGTGGACCTGGGCGCAGAAGGACCGGTGGGTCTGATTACTTATATGCGCACCGATTCCACCAGGGTGGCGGGGGTCGCCATCACTGCGGTCCGGGACTTCATTCAGCAGACCTATGGCCCCGAGTATCTCCCGGCCAAAGCGAATGTGTACAAGAGTCGCAAGACCGCCCAGGAAGCCCATGAGGCCATCCGGCCGACGGATGTCAACCGTACCCCTGAAATGGTGAAACCTTTCCTGGAGCCCGACGAACTGAAACTCTATGAACTGGTCTGGAAACGCTTCGTGGCCAGCCAGATGGAACCGGCCCGGTTGCTCGTCACCACTGCCGACGTCAGCGCCCATGATTATACCTTCCGGGCTACCGGTACCGTGGTGAAATTCCCTGGTTTCACCGTGCTTTATGAAGAAACCCCGGACACCGCGGCTGACGAAGGCGAAGTGAAGCTGCCACCCCTGCAGCCCGGTGAGGTGCTGGAACTGCTGCAACTGGAACCGAAGCAGCATTTCACCCAACCGCCGCCTCGCTATACGGAAGCAACATTAATAAAAGAATTGGAAAAATTAGGTATCGGTCGCCCCAGTACCTATGCCACCATTCTGTCCGTCATTCAGGACCGCCTCTACGTCATAAAGGTCAAGGGGGGCTTTAAGCCCACTGAATTGGGTTTAATGATCAACGATCTCTTGGTGGCCAGCTTCCCTCATATTATGGACGTAGGGTTTACGGCCAATATGGAGGAGCGTCTGGATACCATTGCCGCCGGAGAGGTTTCCTGGCAGGACGTCCTGCGGGATTTTTACGGTCCCTTTGCCGAGGAACTGCAGACCGCCAAGGATGCGATGCCCTCGGTGAAGGGCAAGGGTCTGCCCACCGGCCATACCTGCCCCCAATGCGGCGGCGAATTGATCATCAAGTGGGGGAAGAACGGCGAATTTCTTGGCTGCGCCAATTATCCAACCTGCCGTTATACCACCAATTTCACCCGTGATGACCAAGGCGCCATCGTGCCGGTGGCCAAGGTTGAGACAACGCCGCCGGATCTGCCGGAAGTGACTGAGACCTGCCCCAAATGTGGCCGGACATTGGTGGCCAAGCAAGGGCGCTTTGGAACCTTTCTGGCCTGTCCCGGCTATCCGCAATGCCGTTATACCCGGAGTCTCCAGGAAGAGGCAACACCGGATACCGGCGTTCCCTGCCCTGAGCCCGGCTGCGGCGGCACCATTCTCCCCCGCCGCTCCCGCCGCGGGGTTTTTTACGGCTGCAGCAATTATCCCCAATGTACTTTTACCCTCAATTATCAACCCGTCCCCAAACCCTGCCCCCAATGCCATTATCCTCTGCTGGTCCATAAAGAGACCAAAAAGCAGGGCAAGTTCCTGGCCTGCCCACAAAAATCCTGCAATTATACCGAGCCCATCCCCGAGGACGCGGCCGTCGCCGAAGCGGGGGCCGTCTAGTTTCTGGTTTCCTCGATCCAGGCAGTGTTATATAATAGTGCAGGATAGGTTAACTTTTGGTAAAAAGTGATCCTGATCCTGTTTATGTCGGGATGAGTCGCCGTGCCGGCGGTTAGGGCCGCGCCGGCCACGCCATCTTCCCAAGGGAAAAACCTTTGCTTGCCGAGGATAGCCACATGCACCAGAAGGCTCAAATGTTGCGCCGTTTATTGGCCCGGGCAGAGATAGTACAAGCGGCCGGCGCCCATAATGGCTTAAGCGCCCGATTGGTGGAACAGACCGGTTTTGATGCCGTCTGGGCCAGTGGGTTAGAAATTTCGGCCGCGCAGGCGGTGCCTGATGCCAATATTTTGACCATGAAGGACTATCTGGAGGCAGCCAGTATTATTAACGAGGCCGTCAATATCCCGGTGATTGCCGATTGTGATACCGGCTATGGCAATGCCAACAATGTGATCCGCTTGGTTAAAAAATACGAAGCAGCCGGCATCGCCGCCATCTGTATCGAAGATAAATGTTTTCCCAAAGTGAACAGCTACATCCCCGGCCGTCAGGAGCTGGCCCCGCTGGCCGAATTTGTCGGCAAGATCCGGGCGGCAAAAGATGCCCAGGTTTCTGAGGATTTCATGGTCATTGCCCGCACCGAGGCCTTGATCGCGGGCTGGGGCCTGGAGGAAGCCTGGCGCCGGGCCGAGGCCTATGTCGAGGCCGGGGCCGACGCCATCCTGATCCACTCCAAAGCCAAAACTCCCGATGAGATCAAGGCCTTTATCCAAGGGTGGTCCGGGTCTGTGCCCCTGGTGGTGGTCCCCACCAGCTATCCCCAGGTCACGGTGCAACAACTCCAGGCGTGGGGGGTGCGGTTGGTGATTTATGCCAACGTCGGGGTGCGGGCCGCGGTCCAGGCCATGAGCCGGGTGTTGGCCCGTTTGCGCCAGGCCGGTTCCCTGTTGGCAGTGGAAACCGACATCGCCCCCTTGCAGACCATCTTTGACCTCCAGGAAATGAGCCGGTTTCAGGCCGAAGGGAAAAAATACCTGCGCCAGGCCCATGATAATTATGCTGTGATCATTCCTGCCGCCGGCCAACCCCAGAGCAACGACCCGCTGGATGATCTTTTAGCCGATCGACCGGTAGCCATGTTGGAGCTGCAGGGCAAATCCCTCCTGCAACGCAACGTCGAGACATTGCGGCAGATCGGCTTGCATCAGATCAATGTTATCACCGGCTATCGCGCTGAAGCAGTCAATCTGGATGGTGTGAACAAAATATTCAATCCGGATTTTTCCCGGGGACATATACTCCATTCCATTATGCAGGCCCGGGAGCTGTTTGACCAGGACCTGCTGATCCTCTATGGCGATATCCTCTTTGAGGCTTTCCTGCTGCAAAAACTCCTGGCCGCCCAAGGTGATATCGTGCTGGTGGTGGACAATTCTTTCGCCCAAGGATATAATCCCAGCAAAAATCTGGATTTAGTAGTGGCCAAAGAAAAACCGCAGCCGGGGAAGCGCCGGTTCCGGCCCCAGGCCAGCAATCAGGCGGTGCGCATCGGCCAAAAGACCATTGCCAGCCACGAAGCGGACTATGAGTTTGTGGGCATGGCCAAACTCTCCCGGACCGGGAGCAAGAGACTCCGAGAGATTTACGACGATTGCCAGCGTTTATTCCGGGAGCAGCCGTTTCACGAAGCCCCGAATATCTTCCAGGCCTCCTTCACCGACCTGCTGCAGGAAGGCATTGACCGGGGCTTGCCGGTGCAGTTACTCGAGGTCAATTCAGGCTGGATGGAGATCCAAAACTGGCAGGACTACCAGCGGGCCTGCCAACTTCTGGCCCAGGCTCGGCCACGCCTGGCCACCCCAGCGCTGGCCACTGCAGCCGGCCCCATGGCTCAACCGTTAGCCTGGTCCGGCAGCCGCTGTCAGGATGGTTCAATGGTATGATTCAGGCCAAGGATTTACTGCATCTGTTTGATGAACTGAAGTTGGGACCCTACGTGGGGGTGCCCTGCTCGATTTTGAACCCGCTGATCAGTTTTTTAGACAATGATCCCTCCCGGCTGTATGTCCGGGCCGCCAGTGAAGGCGAGGCCATGGGGGTGGCCGCCGGTTGGAACCTGAGCGGCCGGCAACCGGTGATTTTCATGCAAAACTCGGGGCTGGGCAACGCCGTCAATCCCCTGACCTCCCTGCAATTGATCTATCGTTTCCCGTGTCTGCTGGTGATTTCCTGGCGGGGGGAGCCGGGGCGGCCCGATGCGGCTCAACATCGCGTTATGGGTCAGATTATGCCTGACCTTTTGCGGGTGTTGACGATTCCGGCGGCCACTTTAAGCGGCCAATGGTCCGAGGATGAGGCCGCCATCCGCCGCCTGCAGCAAGAGATGCTCAGGCGCTCGGCCCCGGTGGCGGTCGTCGTGCCCAAAGGGACGCTGGCGGCTGTTACTGTGGCCCAGAGGCCGTCTCCCTACTTGCTTTCCCGGTTTGAGGCCATCCAGACCATAGTGCAATCCTTGTCGGGGCAGGAGGCGATCGTCTCCACAACCGGCAAGATTTCCCGGGAGCTTTATAATTGCCGGGATCGGGAAGGTAATTTTTATATGGTGGGCTCCATGGGCTGTGCCAGTGCCGTCGGCCTGGGTCTGGCCCTGGCCCGCCCGGAGCGCCCGGTGCTGGTGTTGGATGGGGATGGTGCCTGCCTCATGAAAATGGGGAATCTGGCCACCATCGGCCATTACCAACCCAGAAATTTAATTCATGTGGTGTTAGACAACGAAGCTTATGATTCCACCGGCGGCCAGGCGACCACCTCTTCCACTACCTTGCTGGCCGAGGTGGCACGGGCGGCAGGGTATCCCAGCGTCCAGCAGGTCACGGCTGCCGATGCCCTGAGCCAACGCCTACGTTGGGCCCTGAGGCAGCCCGGTCCCCATTTCCTCCTGGTCAAAGTCGCCCCCGGGGCTCCCGCTGAGCTGGCGCGGCCGCACCTCCCACCCCCGGACCTGAAAGAACGTTTTGGTTCTTTCCTGAAAACCACCGAGAAGCCCTAAGATGCTGGCGGTAATCCTGACGGCCGGAGTAGGCAGCCGCCTGGCACCGCTGACGGCGCGTCTCCCCAAGGCCCTGATAGAAATCGGCGGCCGCCCCCTCCTGTTTCATACGCTGGAGGCGCTGCAACAACAAGGGGTGCGGGAAGTGGTCCTGGTGGTGGGTCACTTGCAGGCCCTGCTCCGCCAGGCCTTGCCTACCGGCTGGCCCGGGCTCACCATCCACTGGGTGGTGAATGAACAGTTTGCCCAAACCGGCAGTTTATATTCCCTGTGGCTGGCCCGTGCTCACCTCAACGGCCCTTTCCTCTTTATGGACGCCGATCTCCTCTTTCATCCCGGCATCCTGGCCGGTTGGCTGACGGATACCGCCACAAGCTCCCTCCTGGTCGGCCCGTTGGGGATGGACAGCGGGGAAGAGGTGAAAGTCGCCCATCGGCAGGGGCGGGCGACGGCGGTGGGCAAATCGTTGCAGACTGATGATCCCGTGGCCGGCGAAGCCGTGGGTATGGTCAAGATCGGGTCTGCGGATGTGCCGTTGGCCCGGCAATTAATGGACGAATTAATCCAGGCGAATCCGGCCACTGAACACGAAGAGTTGTCCCAGGCCCTTTGCGACCGGCAGCGACTCTGGGTGCACGATATCGGCCAGCTCAGCTGGCTGGAGATCGACTTCCCGGAGGATATCATCCGGGCCCGGGAAATCGTCTGGCCGGCCATCCAGAAGGAACTGGCCGCACGGCCGGTCCGCTAAATGGCCCAATAAATGCCGCGGCCGCCCGCCCGGCCGCAGATTTATCAGGAAGGAGAGGGAAATTGCCACGGGTGCCGCGGAAGATACTCCTGAATCCTGGTCCGGCGACCACCACTGACACCGTCAAAGAGGCCCTGCTGGTCCCGGATATCTGTCCCCGGGAGAAAGAGTTTGTGCAAGTATTGCAACAGGTGCGATCTGATCTGGTGCAGATTGCCGGCGGCCGGCCTGACTCCCATACCTGCGTGCTGCTGGCCGGTTCAGGGACTGCAGCCATGGACGCAGTCCTGAACTCGGTCATACCGCCGGAGGGGGGCGTTGTGATCATAAACAACGGGGCATATGGGCAACGTTTCGTGGATATCGCCCGCTGCTACCAACTGCCCTTTTATGATCTGCACTTCCCCTGGGGCGAATGGCCGGATATCAACCGGCTCCGACAGATCCTTGACGAACACCCCCAGATCAGCCACCTGGCCATGGTGCACCACGAGACCAGCACCGGCCTGCTGAATCCCCTGTCAGAGATCGCGGCTCTGGCTGGGGAGTACCAGGTGAGCCTCATTGTGGATGCCATTTCCAGTCTGGGCGGCGTGCCTTTGCAGGTCCGGGAACCGCAGATCGACTACCTGCTGTCCACGTCCAATAAATGCCTACAGGGGATGGCCGGCCTGGCTTGGGTGATCTGCCGGCGGGAGGCCCTGGAACAGAGCAGCCGGATTCCGGCCCGTTCTTTTTATTTGAACCTGTATCAGCAATACCGCCATTTTGAAGCCAACGGCCAGATGCAGTTTACCCCGCCGGTGCAGGTAGTGTATGCCCTGGCCCAGGCCATTCGGGAATTCCGGCAGGAAGGGCCGGAGGAGCGCTACCGCCGCTACCGCCGCAATTGGGAGACCCTCATGGCCGGTCTCCAGGAACTGGGCTTTCGGACCCTGCTGCCCCTGGAAAGGCAATCGCCATTACTGACGACGGTTTTGGAGCCGGCGGACCCGCAGTATAACTTCGATCGGCTCCATGACGGCCTCTATGAGCGCGGCTTTACCATCTATCCCGGCAAGATGCAGGCGAATGCGACGTTTCGCCTGGCCAACATCGGCGCTCTGGTGGAGGAAGATATCCGGGCCTTTCTGGCGGCCCTGAAGGAAGTTTTAATGGAACTCGGAGTCACTGTGCCCGTACGCTACCAGTCATGATCCAGCAGGCCGTCATCGTCATCCCTCACCACGGTACGGGATTGCCAGGATATCTTTTCGGTTCGGTGGCCGGTCTGCCCTTCCTGATCCGGCAGATTCTGGGGCTGAAGCGGGCCGGCATAGCAGGGATCTTCATCCTGAGCAGGGATGACCATGTGCCCACCCTCGAGCAGGAGTTGAGCCGATATAGACACCTGATCGGCACCGTGGCAGTTAGGGCCTGCTGGCCCGAAGCGCCCAATACCGCCGGGTCAGGGCCAGAGGCCGCTTATACGCTGCTCTTACCGGTCAACTACTTGCCGACCCCGGCGGTGTTTTCGGCCCTAAGGGCTAACCTGCCGGCCCCAGGGGGGCTCAGTCTCGGGGTAATACCCCGGGCCGGCTCAAGTCCGGCGCTGTTGGCAGCTGAGCACACCTCGCTGCGGCTGTCAACCCTGCCAATGACTCAAGGCCCGGATAGCGGCAGCATCAGCAACAATCCGGACAATACGGCAACGGGCTGGGAGATTACCGGTCTTTGTCTTTTTTCCGCCGTCGCCTGGCAAGAATGGCTGCTCTGGCCGAAACCGGAGGAGGACGCCCAGCGGTCGGCCGAGTCCTCGGGGGCCTCTTTCTCTGCCTTCATCGCTGGCAAAAGCCAACAATCCCAGGTCCGGATGGTGTGCCTCGATCCCGCGGCCCTGATCTCGGTTAAACGGGATGAGGAGCGTGCCGCGGCGACCGCCCGTCTCATCGCCCTGCAGAATAATTCGCCGCTCAGTGAGGGTATCCTGGAAAAATCCTGGAACCGCCCTCTGGCCCGGGTTATCTTGCCCTGGCTCCTGGAAAGGCCGGTGACGCCGAATCAAATTACTCTCCTTTCTTTTTTGGTGGGACTCCTGGCGGTTTGGGGGTTTGCCCACGGTTCCTATGCCGCCTCGGTGGGGGCGGGGTTATTGCTGCCCCTGATTCTGGTCCTGGATTGTTTGGACGGCGCCGTGGCCAGGCTGAAATATCAGGAATCAAGCCTGGGGGCCTTGTTGGATCTCCACGGTGACTCAGTCGTCAACCTCCTGATATTCATCGGCATTTCCATCGGCTGTTACAGATCCACCGGCCAGCCTCTCTTTTTGGTTTTGGGGGTCTGCATCGTTTTTGGCTACATTACCTGTTGGCGGCTTGTCCGGCCGACTACCCAGGCGCAGACGGGGTGGGGACAGCAGGCATCCAAAACTCTTGGCGACAAGATTCTGGACGAAGCCATCAGTCGAGATTTCTTCTATATCATTCTCCTCATGGCCATCTGGCAACGGCTCACCTGGCTGGTCATGGCCCTGGCGGTGGGGACGAATCTTTTTGCCTGGCTTTACTCTCGGCGGCAGGCAGATGGGTAAGATTAAGCTGCTATTCTTGGTCGTGGCTGCCATCTCCCTGGTGTGGATGTTTCACCTGGTGGGCTGGTCCGAGATCCTGCGGCACCTGAAACTGGTGGGCTGGTATTGGCCGCTCATTCTGTTCCCCTATCTGCTGGTGAACCTCTTCGACACCATCTCCTGGTATTGCTGTTTTGAGCGGTTTCCTCCCGGGGTGACGATCCGCTATCTCTTCTTTAACCGTCTGGCCGGTGAGGCGGTCAATGTCCTGACGCCCATGGCCAGCCTGGGGGGGGAACCGGTCAAGGCCCTCATGCTCCAGAATAAAGGTATATCCCTCACCGACGCCACCGCTTCCCTGGTCATCAGTAAGGGGATCCTGGTCCTGTCCATGGCCTTTTATATTCTTTTGGGCATGGTGCTGGCGCCTTTCCTTTTTCACCTTTCGGCGGGCAAGTTATTTGCTTTGGCGGTGGCAGGACTGGCCTTGGGTCTGGCCGCGGTGGGTTTTGTGGTGCTGCAGCGCTACGGCATGTGCCGGCTGGGCATGGCGGTTTTGGAGAAATGCCGCTTCCTGCCGCGCCGCTTAAAGGAACAGGAGGCGGCCCTCTGCCGCCTGGACGCCCAGATGTCCACATTTTACCGCCGGCACCTCTGGCGTTTCTGGCTGTCTTTGGGCTGCAGCCTGCTGGGTTGGCTGATCCACGGCGTAGAAGTATATATAATCTTTGATCTTTTAGGGCAACCCATCCATCTCGTCACTGCCCTTTGCCTGGACGCCCTGGCCACGCTCATCGGCGGCATGGCCTTTTTTATCCCTGGGAATCTGGGGGTTCAGGATGGCGGGAATATTCTTTTGGCCATGGGCCTGCAGCTGGGGGCTCTTATGGGGGCTACCTTCAGCCTGATCCGGCGGATTCGGGAAGGGTTCTGGCTGGCGGTGGGTCTGGTGGTGTTGGCGGCCGACCGCTGAGGTTCTTTTGCCGCCGTGTTATTCCGGGGTCGTGGAGGTCCGGGGTGGAACGATCTTCAGTTGCGGCTTATCGTTTTTTGGTTTGTGGCGGACAATCTCGCCCTTGGCCAAGTAGATGACCTCCTCGGCAATATTGGTGGCGTGGTCGGCGATCCGTTCCAACTCGCTGGAGATGGCCGGGAACTGGATAAGACAATCAACCCGTTCCGGATATTGCCGGATGCGGTCTTGGACCCGGGCATACACCTGGCGGTTGATGAGATCAATCTCCTCATCCCGGTCGCAGACTTGGCGGGCCAGTTCCGGATCCAAGCGCACCAGGGAATCCAGGCTGTCTTTGACCATGGACAGGACTTTTTCCGCCATCTCGGTGTAATCAAAGGGAATATCCACCTCGGCACAGGCGGCCAGGGACAGAGCTCGTTCGGCGATATTCACCGCCAGATCGCCGATGCGTTCCAAATCATTGTTAATATTGAAGACGGTGATGATAAAGCGCAGGTCTTTGGCCACGGGCTGGTAGAGTGCCAGGGTTTTCAGGCATTCCTCTTCCAACTCCACCTCCATGCTATCTATTTCTTCATCCGTATCAATAACTTTGGTGGCCAGGGCCGTGTCCCGATACACCAAGGCCTTGATAGCATCCCGCACATTCTCTTCCACCACAGCACAGAAAGAGAGGATTCTCTTTTTGATGCCGGCGATTTCTAATTCCAGGGTCCTGGCCATAAAATTATCCGAGCAGTAAAGTTGTCCAAGTTGCCCCTCCGGCCTTGCCGGGCAGGGGCGAACCATATTTCACAATATAACAAGAACGCCTTCTGTCCGGCAAGCAAAAACTCTGTTTAGCCGAAACGGCCGGTAATATATTCTTCGGTCTGTTTATTCGTGGGATTGGTGAAAATCTGTTTGGTGGTGCCGAATTCGATAATTTTGCCCTCGAAGAAAAAGGCGGTATAATCTGAGACCCGGGCCGCTTGCTGCATATTGTGGGTGACAATGGCAATGGTATACGAGCTTTTCAACTCGTGGATCAGTTCTTCGATCTTGTTGGTGGCGATGGGGTCGATGGCCGAGCAGGGTTCATCCATGAGCAGCACCTCGGGGGCCACGACGATGGCCCGGGCAATACACAGGCGCTGCTGCTGGCCGCCGGACAGGGCCGTGCCCGGTTTGTGGAGCACGTCTTTCACTTCCTCCCAGATCGCCGCCTTGCGCAAGGCATCTTCCACCCGATCGGCAATTTCACTTTTGCTCAGGCGATAGTGCAGCTTCAAGCCGAAGGCGATATTTTCATAGATGCTCATGGGGAAGGGCGTGGGTTTCTGGAAGATCATCCCCACCCGCCGACGTAATTCCAAAAGATCGGTCTCGGGCGTCAGAATATTCTGACCGTCTAAAAATACCTCCCCGGTGGCCCGCTGATCGCCGTACAATTCAAAAATCCGGTTATAGACCCGTATATGGGTGGATTTACCGCAGCCCGAGGGGCCGATGATCGCCGTCACCCGGTTCGTGGCGATTTCCAGGTTATTATCGAACAGGGCCTGGTGTTCGCCATAAAAAAAGTTGAGGTGGCGAGTCAAAATTTTGGCTTCGGTATGCGGCTGCTGTTTGCCTATAACTTCGGCAATCTCAGCACTTTTGATAAGGCTGGGTTCGGCATTTTTTGTCTGCGGTCGGATGGCCGTCATGATTTGCGTTCTCCAAAGATAAACCGGGCCAGGATATTGAGCACTAACACGCCGGCGGTAATCAGCAATGAGGCGCCCCAAGCCAGACGCTGCCAATCTTCATACGGTGACATGGCGTAGTTAAAAATGGTCACCGTCAGGTTGGGCATGGGCTGCAGGAGGGACGACATCATGTAAGGGCTATTCAGGGCGGTGAACAATAATGGCGCAGTTTCGCCGCTGACCCGGGCGACCCCCAAGAGGACGCCGGTAATGATCCCGGAGCGGGCGGCCCGAAAAACGATGAGGAGGGTGACCTTCCAGCGCGGCGCCCCCATGGCCAGGGCTGATTCCCGCAACGGGTCCGGAACCAGGCGCAGCATATCTTCGGTGGTCCGGGCCACCACCGGCAGCATGATGATGGCCAGGGCAACGGCCCCGGCCAGACCGGAGAAATTGCCCATGGTCAGGACCAGCAGACCGTAGACAAAGATGCCCACGATGATGGAGGGCATGCCGGTCAGGACATTGGCGGCAAAACGGCACAGGTCCGCCAGTTTGGACTGTTGCCCGAATTCACCCAGACAGATGCCCGCCAACAGGCCGATGGGGACGGCAAACACGGTGGCCAGCACGGTTAACAAAAGCGTGCCCAAAATGGCGTTGGCCAGACCGCCGCCCGGGATCATGGGGGGCGTCGGCAGGTTCAGGAAAAAGTCCAGGTTCAGGGCTGGAATGCCCTTGTAGGCCAAGATGATGGTGATCCATAAGAGGACGATGATACCCGAGGAAGCAGCCAGAGAGGCCACCACATTGACCAGGAGATTAAGGATTCGACGCCCTGTGGCCGGTCGCGGCTTCATATTTTGATGCTCCAGCCCCGGTAGAGGCGCCGCAACATGATCTGGGAAATTACCTGGACCAGAAACGTGAAGATAAAAAGCACCAGGCCCAGGGCGATCAGAGAACTGAGGTAAATGGGTTCGGTGGCTTCGGCGAATTCGTTGGCCAGACTGGAGGCGATGCTGTTGCCCGGCGCAAAGAGCGACAGGGAAATCTTGTGGGTGTTGCCGATGACAAAGGTTACCGCCATGGTTTCCCCCAGGGCCCGGCCCAACCCCAGGAAGATGCCGCCCAAGACGCCCACTATGCCGTAGGGGATGGTTATTTTATAGGTTACCTCCCAGGTGGTGGCGCCCACGCCATAGCCCGATTCCTTTAAGACCGCCGGCACCAGGGCAAAGACATCCCGACAGATAGAGGTGATAAAAGGCAAGACCATGAAGGCCAGGATGATGCCGGCGGTGAGCATGCCGATGCCCATGGGCGGACCGGAGAACAAGGGCAGAAAGCCGAGATACTTCCCCAGAAACGGCTGGACATACGTGGCCATAAAAGGGGCAAAGATAAACAGACCCCACATGCCATAAATAATGCTGGGGATGGCAGCCAGCAGTTCGATGAGGTTGCCCACCACCTTGCTGACCGGCGGCGGCGCCAGCTCCACCAGAAACAGGGCGATGACGATGCTCATGGGCACTGCCAGCACCATGGCAATGAGGGTGGAGACGATGGTGCCATAAATGCTGCTGGCCGCGCCGAATTGCTGGGTGACGGGATTCCAGACTTCGGTGACGAAAAACCGCCAGCCGAATTTCATCAGGGCCGGCCAGGAGAGGCTGAGCAGCTCCCAGAAGATGCCCACAATGATGATGGGCACCACCACCGCTGCGGCCACCGTCAGCCCTTTAAAGACCGTGTCGGCGTTGAGGAGGCTGCGGTTGCGGACCGCCACCGGCACCACCACGTCTTTGGCCTGAGGCATATCAACCATCCCTTGCGATCGTTCTTTATAATGCACTATAGCATAAAAGAACAGGAGCTACCATACCTAGGGTGTCTGCAACCAGTGCCGGGGCGCCGAGGAGGCAGTGAATGTCGGTCAAGTTCCTGCCTGTTAGGAAAGCCAATGCCCCCAGCGGGGGTTGAGAGAGGGAATAAAGAGAAGGGGAGGGGGCGCGTCCCCCTAACCCCCCTTCTCTCAGGGCGTTCCGCCTGGCCTGGATCAGTTACGGCCAGATCTGTTTCAGCCCGGTGCGTTCCGCATGTTTCACGCCTTTGGACCAGCCTTCCTGAATCAGCTTCACCACGCTATCCGGCATGGTCACATAATGGAGCTCCTGGGCAATGGCATCGCCGTGTTTGAAGGCCCAATCAAAAAACTTCAGAACTTCTTTGGCCTTCTTGGCGTCCAGTTGTTCGTTATGGACGAGAATAAAAGTCGCCCCCACAATGGGCCAGGTATTATCGCCGGGAAGATCGGTCAGGACCATATAGAAACCGGGAGCATTTTGCCAGTCAGCCGCGGCGGCTGCCGCTTTGAA
>CALGOE010000234.1 GCA_937958145.1 uncultured Desulfobacca sp. | reverse complement strand
GCGGGCGGCTCCCAGCGAGCCGCCCGTATTTTTGTGTGCCGAACATGCACAGCAGCTTGGAAGTGCAAGTCCTCCTCCCAGCCTGATGGCGGCGAGGGGTGAAGCTGGGCGCCAAGGCGGCGGCGGGATCTGCAGGAGGGGCACTTCTCCAACGCTAAGTCAATAGCGTTCTGGCTGCCTGAACGGCAGGCCGTGCCCCTGGCCCTTGTCGGCTCAGCCGCAGCCCGGCCTTCAGCTTCGCTCTGCCTTATTCTTATTTTATCTCGCTTGGCCTCCCGACATTAGCTCCCAGGAGGTAGCCTAATCATCCGAACCGCCGTGTACGGACCCTTACATACGGTGGTGCGAAATGGCAAGCCCGTGAGGGCCTACCGCTGTTGTTTTATCGGCTCAAGGTGGTCACCCAGCCCATCATGCCGGGAGGAGGCTCTTATTGTCTCCCCTCGCCGGTTCCAAGGCGCCCAGCGATCACAAGACCCGCACCTGGACGATGGATTTGCCCTGCGGGTCCGCCAGATGGATGGCGCAGGCCAGGCAGGGATCGAATGAGTGAATGGTGCGGACCGCCTCCAGGGGCCTCTCCGGATCGGCAATGGGGTTGCCGATGAGGGAGGCCTCATACGGCCCCAGGGCATCCGCTTGGTTGCGGGGTCCGGCGTTCCAGGTGGAGGGCACCACCGCCTGGTAGTTTTTGATCTTGCCGTTGTTGATCACCACCCAGTGGGACAGGGTCCCCCGGGGGGCTTCATGGAAGCCGAAGCCCCGGATCTCGCCGGACGGGAAGGAGTACCGGGTATAGGTCTTGAGGTCGCCTTTGCCGATGTTCTCCATCAAGGCCTGCCACTGTTTGGTGAGCTCGTCGTAGAGCACGGCGCAACGGATGGCCCGGGCGGCGTGCCGGCCGATGGTGGAGTGCAAGGCCTCGGGACCTACCTTGGCGCCGGCGATGTTGCTGACGGCGGTGAGCGCCGCTTCCACATATTTCTTGGTGGGTTCGTGTCCGGCGGCGTACATGCACAAGACATTGGCCAGCGGGCCCACCTGGGCCGGTTTGTCGTAAAAGGTGGGCGATTTGACCCAGGAGTATTTGCCGTTATCCTGGAACCCGGTGTACTTGGGCTGCGTGGTTTCATCAAAGGGATGGCGGGCCCAATCGCCGTCATACCAGGAGTGCTTGATGCTCTCTTTGACCCCCAGGCGGAAGTATTCGGAGTTGAAATCGGTGATGGGATGAAAGGTTTTGAGGTCAGCATTCTGAATGTAGCCGCCGGGCATGTTGAAGGCCTGGCCTTTGGTGTCCATGGGCATGTCCGGCACCGACAGATAATTGGTGACCCCGGCGCCGTATTGAGTCCAATCGGCGTAGAGGGCGCCCACGGCGCAGACATCCACCAGATAGACGTTTTTGACAAAATCGCCTACTTCGTCAATAAGGGTCTTGATATAAAAGAGGCGTTCCATGTTCAGGGCTGAAGAGCTGTCCAGGTTGATGGGACTGGAGACGCCGCCGATCACCAGATTGGCCACATGGGGGGTCTTGCTGCCCAGGATGGAGACGATCATGTTTGCTTTGCGCTGATATTCCAAGGCCTGCAGATAATGGGCAGCAGCCAAGAGATTCACCTCCGGCGGCAGCTTCATGGCCGGATGGCCCCAATAGCCGTTGGCAAAAGGCCCCAATTGACCGGAGTTGACAAAGGCGGTCAGCTTTTCCTGAACGGCCTGGAGCTCCCGGTAATTATTGCGGGGCCAGTTGGACAGGGAATCGCCCAACGCCGCCGCCTTCTTGACGTCGGCCTTCAGGGCCGAGGTGATGTCCACCCAGTCCAGGGCCGACAGGATATAAAAATGGACGATATGATCATGGACGGCATGGGCGGCAATGATCATATTGCGGATGAATTGGGCGTTCAGGGGTATTTCCACATGGAGGGCGTTTTCCACCGCCCGGCAGGAAGCCAGGGCGTGCACCGTGGTGCAGACGCCGCAGAATCTTTGGGTATACGTCGGGGCATCCCGGGGATCACGCCCCTGCAGGATGATTTCAATCCCCCGCCACATCTGCCCTGACGACCAGGCGTTCACCACCTTGCCGCCGTCCACTTCACAATCAATGCGCAGGTGCCCTTCAATCCGGGTAATGGGGTCGATGGTAATGCGTTTACCCATGTCTTTCTCTCCTCATCACAGTGCCGTGGGGAGGCACCGGCTGCCGCCGGGCCAGGAATAGTTATGGTTCACACATGTTCCGCTTTGGGCAAGATGGGGTATTTCTTCACAAAATAGAGATAGCCCAAAAGTTCCAGGGCGACGATGCCCAGAGTGATAAAGATTTCCGGCAGGGCTGGAAAATAGCGCCAGCCAAAGCCGGGGTTGTAGCCCACCAGAAAGGCGTTGAAGCGGTAGACCGCCCCACCCAGGAGAAGCAGAACGGCCGAGAGAAAGAGCCAGCGGTTGTCGCTGCGGTTGCCCGGCTTGGCCAAGATAATCACCGCCTGCAGGAAGAGGAGGTTCTCGATGATGAACATGAGGCTGGTCAGGTTATCCGCAAAGATGAGCTGAACCTGGCCTCGCCAGACCAGATCAGCGAACCGCATGACCAGATAAATGCTGATAAAGCTCACCATGACGGTGCTGATCCGGGCCAAGAGCGGCGTTTCATACGGCCGCTGAAAGGCCAGGGAGGACAGCAGCGATTCGAACACCGTGACGGCATAACCCATGGCGATGGCGGTAATGAGAAAGAACATGGGCAGGAGCGGCGTCTGCCAGAGGGGGGACAACTTCGGCCCGGCGATGATCATCAGTGCCCCTAACGACGACTGATGCATGGTGGGGAGTAAAATGCCCAGGGAGACGATAATGGGCAGCAACGTTTCCAGGCGCCGCCGCAGGCGCTGCGCCTTGGCATCAGGCCGGGCCTCCAGGAGGGCCGGAGCCAATTCCAGCCACAAGACCACCACATAGGCGGCGATACAGAGGGCCACTTCCACCAGGACTGAATTGAAGTTAACCCGCCATGGCAGAAAGAGATTATAGCCGTTCCAATAGCGCCCGATGTCCAGAAACACCGCGACGCCGGCCAGGGTATAGCCGAAGACGCTGGTCAACAACGCCGAGCGCACCAGCGGGTGATACTCCCATTTATTAAAGGCGTAGACCACCAGGGCCATGGCATAGCCGCCGCACCCCAGGGCCGTCCCCACCAGGACATCATAAGTAATCCAGATGCCCCAGGGGTAGCCGTCATTCAGGTTGGTCACCGCCCCCAGTCCGAAGACATACCGATAAACGATCAGGACTCCCCCCACCAGAGCCACCGCGGCCAACACCAGAAATGGTTTGGTGAGGATTCTCCCTCCCAACGGTTGACTTGCTTCCATCATCGCAGGCTCCTCTTTTTAGGGTAAATCCTTTTTCGTCGTGTTCCGATAGACCAGATAAAACAGGCCGGCGAACAGCACATAGGGACCGATCATGCCCTTATAGAGGGTATGCATGAGGGTTTCCGAATGGCTGGCCGTGGACTCCGGCGGCAGGTCCGGCAGTCCCAGCTTCTGGAACGGCACGCCGGCCATCAGGAGCACTTGGGTGCCGCCGCCGTCGACTTCGCCGTATACCTTGGGAAAGTAGTGGCCCACGCTGGCGTAGCGGTATTCCCCGGTGTCAAGGCGATGGATCGGGAAGGTGGCCTGAGATCCGGGCGGTAGACTGAGCCGACGTTTCGCCTCTTTGCGCAGGGCCTGGACCTCTCCAAAGAGGGAGGCGCCATTCGGGCAAAACTCGCAGCAGGCCGAGTAGCTGCCCCTCTTGATCCGGTGGTCGCACAACTGGCATTTCTTGATCTCCGGGAACGGGGTGTCCCACTGAAATTTCGGCACATTGAACGGACAGGCGATCTGGCAGTAGCGGCAGCCGATGCACAGGTCCTTGTTATATTTGACGATGCCGGTAATAGGATCCTTGCTCAGGGCCTTGACCGGGCAGGCCGAAGTACAGGCCGGATCCACACAGTGCATACAGAAGCGGCGGATGAAAGAATAGCCGTCTGCCTCCTGATCTTTGGTCTTGCCGGTGCCGCTGGTATAAAGCTTGACGATGTTATAGGTCCGGGCCGACAGATCCAGGGGGTCATCCCACAAACCTTCGGGCGAGGAGGGATCCGCCGGCAGGTTGTTATATTCTTTGCAAGCAGTCATGCAGGCCTTGCAGCCGATACAGAGGGTGGCATCATAGAGGATGCCCAGGGCCTCGGGGAGACGGGTTTTGGGCTCCCTGGCCAAGACCGGTACCGGGCTGAGCTGGGAAGCCGCCAACAGCCCACTCCCGGCTGCAGCTTTCAGAAAATTTCTCCGACTCAGTCCCATGGCTAATCCTCTTTTTTCGTCTCTGCTGAGGCCTCGGTTTCTTTGCCCTTCCCCAATCGGGAGGCAGCAACGGCTCCCGCTCCCAAAGCGGCCCCGGCCAATCCCGCCAGGACGCCGACCGTCGCCGCCGACGGTCCGGCGCCCCGAGGGGCCTCAATGGGGGCAAAAGTCTTTGGCGGCGTCAGCCGCAACACCCGACCGCCAGGACGAGACTCGGCCCCTGCGCCCGTCAACGCCGGTGAGGGCTCCACAAACTTGAGGCTGGCCATGGCCGGTATCGGTTCTGTAAAAGCCACTTCTTTTTCCGAACAGCCAAAACAGGGACATCCCGTTCCCACCGGCCAACTCCGGGCCCCCACGTCGCCGAAGAGGACCGCCGGACAATTGTTATAGGTTACCGGCCCTTTGCAGCCTAACTTGTATAGACACCAGCCCCGGCGATGGCCTTCGTCGTCAAACTCCAGGGCAAAACGGCCGGCATCAAAATGCGGCCGCCGCTCACAGCCTTCATGGATGAGGCGGCGGTAGGCAAACAACGGCCGGTTCTTTTCGTCCAATTCGGGCAGTTTGTTGAAGGTCACCACATAGAGAACGGTGGACAGGAAATTGTACGGGTTGGGAGGACAGCCGGGGATATTGATGACTTTATATTTGTCGCCCAGGGCCTCCTGGGTGGAGACAGCCCCTGTGGGATTGGGGGCCGACGACGGGATGCCCCCCCAGGCCGCACACGACCCGATGGCGATGATAGCGGCAGCATACGGTGCGGTCTCCCGCACAATCTCCAATACCGGCCGGCCGGCTACCATGCAATAAACGCCGCCGTCCTTGGTGGGAATGGAGCCTTCGGTCACCAGGATGAATTTTCCCTTGTTTTCCTTGATGGATTGCTTTTTGGCTTCTTCGGCCAGATGCCCTGCCGGCACACTCAGGGCTTCATGATAATCAACTGATATGAGATCAAGAATAAGGTGCTCAACAGTGGGGTGGGTGGAACGGAGCAAGGTTTCGGTACAGCCGGTACACTCCTGACCGGACAGCCAAATGACCGGCGGGCGCTTGGCCGCTGCCACCGCCTCCGCCATGCGAATGCCCATACCCATGGGCAGCCCCATGGTGGCCGCGGCCATGGTGCAGAATTTCAAAAAGTCCCGCCGGGAAACCATGCCGAATTGACTGGGGAGATGCTCAAACTCCTGGTCTTTCATAACTCCTCCCGTTGCCTACAGACAACTTTTCCCTAAATTTGTGACATGGAGATATCCTCCGACATGCTGGTTCTCCTCCTGCCTCTATTGTAACGACAGAAAAAAGTAACTGGCAAAAAGAAAATTAATTTGTGAAAAGTATTATAATTGTTCATCTATATGATATTTATAAATTTTTTTACAAATTTAAAAAATATTTCTCCTTTTCCGATTATTTTTTGTCGTATTTTTCAACAGATATCCGGCCGCCGCCATTTACCGCCCCGCGGTCCCTATCTCCTGCCACCCGCGCCGGCTTGGCGCAAAATCGCCTCGCCATAAAAAAACTGTTGTTTTCTCCGGTTGTTATGATACATAACAAGTGTCCCGTCGTAACTTCCTGCAGCATTCTGACAAGATGGCAAGAGAAAAGGGCACCGGTGCGGTCACCGTATTCTCGGTGGGGAGAGTGCCGCCAGCGGGCTCCCGAGGGCTCGGGTGCGGCCGGCGTCGGCTCTTCTGGCAGGTGTTCAAGAGGCTTAGCCGTGGCTTTGCAACAACTCCCACAGAACCAGTCCAAGGTAATCCTGCTGGTGGATGATGATCGGCAGATCCTGGCGCTCAGCCAGGAGCTCCTGGAGCATCTCGGCTTTCGGGTGGTGACGGCCGTCAGCGGTGATCAGGCGTTGGAACTTTTTGCCCAACAGCAACAACAGATCGATCTGGTCATCATGGACCTGAACCTGCCGCGTCTGGACGGCTATCAGGTCTTAAACCGCCTCCAGACGCTGGCGCCGTCAGTAAAAGTCATTGTCACGTCGGGATTTTTTGGACCTGAGGAGGTGGCCCAACTGCAGAATGCGGGCGTAGCCGGCATGATCCCCAAACCTTTCCGGACCCAGCAGCTCCAGGAGGAGATCACTCGGGTGTTGGCGGCCTGACGCCGGTGCTCTCAGGTGCTGGTCCAGCCCAGGGAGGCCGATAGAGTCGGAGCAGGGCCCCTGGTTGGGCCAGCGACAGTTCCCTGGTCCACCCCTGGCCCAACAGGTTGGCGGTGAAGCGGTCGATATCAGCCTCGGTCTCAAAATGAGAAAAGACCAGCCACAGGCGCCGGATCTGGAGCAGGCGCTCCCGGGGCAGAGGCAGACCCCGGTCATGGCAGGATTGGCCCCAGATAATATCGGTCATCGGCCCCCGATAGTAAAACATAAAGGGATCGATGGCAAAATAATACAAGTAGATGGCATCGCCGGGACGGCGATGGGTCTCCACGTATCGTATCAACGGTGCAATTTCTTCCCGGTTCATCTGGGGCCAGAGATTTTCCTGCCAGAGAAAGACCGGCCGCTGCCACAGCACGACCAGCACCAGGAATAACGACAAGAGGAGGGCAGGACCCCAACGCCGGCCGTTTTTCCTTGCCGGCGTGCCATGCCATGCCGCCCCGCCGACCTTGGCTGTGAGCCAAGACCCCACCGTAGCGATACCGGCCCCGGTCACCAGATAAAGCATGGGCGCGGCAAACATCATCAGCCGCACCCCGCCGGCATGCCCCATGAAAGGATAGCGGTGGGCAAAGGCTGCAGCCAGAGCCAACAGCAGCGGGCCGAAGAAATACCATACCACCCGGGCGCGGCCCTGACGCGCACAGTAAATAAGGCCGATGAGCGCCAACGCCGCCCCCGGGAGGACCCGCCAATCCGGGAAGAAATATCGGCCGAACCGCCACCAGGCCGCGCCCAGCCAGGTAAAAAACGGCCCCAGCCCCGAGAGGTCGGGAAAATCCGCCTGCCAGTAGATCAACAGTTCCCGATCCACCTGCCCCCGGAACAGGAAAAGATAATAGGCCAGGAAAACCACGGCCAGGCCCAAAAAAGACCACACCACGGCGGGCCGGGCCGCCGGTAGCTGCCACCAGAGCACCACGGCGGCCACTGGCAGGATAAAGACCAACGGATAGGAAAACCCCAAACCCACGGCCAACAGGCCGGTAAAAAGCAGCCAGCCGCTCTGCCCCTGTCGCCGCAGTTGCCTCTCCACCAGGAGAAAGGCCGCGACCGCAAAGAAAACATCGGCACTGTATTGTTTCAGCTCCTTGCTGAAATAGACCAGCCGGGGGGAAACGCTGGCCAGGGCGAGGGCGGCCAGGGCGGGCCAGGGCGGCAAAAGCCGCATCGCCAACGGCCAGAACAGCAGCAGGGCACTTATCCCCAGCAGCACCGAGGTCAGACGCAAGACCGTTTCGCTGGCCCCCCACACCTGGACCATCCCCCAGACCGTGAGCAGATAAAACGGCGGCGTGGACTTGCCCCCGGCCAAGGCCGCGGCCGGGGTGGGCTGCGTCGCCGCCAACGCCACCCAGGCCTCGTCGGTCCAGAGGTTGCGGGCTCCGACGCCGTACAGGCGGAAAAAAATCCCCAGGCCAAGAAAAAAGACGGTCAAGGCCAAGAAGAGGCGCCGTTGCCAGACCTCAGACCAGTCCCCAGCCGCCTCTGTGGGCAGCACCAGCGCTTTGAACCGGCCAACTTTATTGCCCTCTTTGCTCAAATTCTCTCTTCCCTCTCCCTCGGTAGGGATATAATACGGGAAAATGGCGGCGCTCTCAAGGACAGCCGCTTTCTCACCCCAACGATACAGCCACTACTCATTCGGAACGGAACCACCCATGATTGCCTCGGTTATGAAACCATCGCACCCCATCTGGCCAACCCCGTTGCAACCCGGCGATCGCCTGGCCGTCGTGGCTCCGGCCAGCCCCATCTCCCGTGAGGCCTTTGCGGCCGGGGCGGCCGTCTTGGAGGATTGGGGCCTCCATTTGGTCTACGGCCCGGAGATCTTTGCCCCCCGCCCCTACCTGGCAGCTACCGATAAGGAGGTGGCCCGCCGCCTGGCGGCAGCCATCCTCTCCCCGGACATCAAAGGCATTATCTGCGCCCGGGGGGGCTACGGCACCATCCGCCTGCTGGAACATCTGGACTTGTCCCTGCTGGCGGCCCAGCCCAAATATTTTCTTGGCTTCAGCGACATCACGACGCTGCTCTGCCAGTTCAGCCAACGGGCCGGGGTCGTCACCTTCCACGGCCCCACCGTCGCCCATTTAGGGGAAATCTGGCCCGAGGCGCAGGAGCACTGCCGCCGCCTCCTCATGGAGCCTTGGCAGGAGCCGCTCCTGTTTGCCGACCTGAAGGTCCTGGCGCCGGGCACGGCCCAGGGGCCCCTCCTGGGCGGCAACCTGGCCATTCTGTGCTCCCTGTTGGGCACCCCTTTCGCCCCCACCGTGGCCGGCCATATCCTCTTCCTGGAAGATTATAACGAACCCCTCTACCGTATCGACCGCCTTTTGCAACAACTCCGTCTGTCCGGCAGCCTGCACCAGGTTGAGGCCCTCATTGTCGGCGGCTTTACCGGCTGTGGCCCCCTGCCCCAGATCCTGGAGCTCTTCAGCGCCCTGGGACACAGCCTCAATATCCCCGTCCTGGCCGGTCTGCCGGCCGGACACCAGCCCGATAATTATACCATCCCCCTGGGGGCCACGGTCCGGGTGGATTCTCTTAGTCAAACAGTCCAATGGCTCAGGCCCAGGGAGGCGGAGCCTGGGGCTTGGACCTGTTAGAAGCCATTGCAAAACCCCTTCACCTCAATCCTCTCCCCTGAAGGGGGAGAGCAAGTTAATGCATTTACAAGATATTTAATCTCTAACGGCGACAATCAATATCCCAAAAAGGGTTTTGCAACACGCGCTGGAAAATTTGGTTGACCAGCCGGGGGAGGAATGGTAAACCAGGCCAAAAAATATGTTGCGCAATATCTTAAATATGCATATAGTATAGTCAGAAGCAAATCTTTCTGAATCGGAGGTGCAACACTATAGAGAGGCAGCACGTGCCACGCCTGGCAGCCCTGCTCCTGGCTGGATTGGGGCTCCTCCTCCTGGTGACGGGGGCCATGGCCCGGGAGCGGGCCTGCATTCCTTTCCACCTGAAAACCGAAGATGGCAAGGTTATTAATCCCCTCACCGGAGAGAATGCTGATCAGCCCTACAGTCCCCGCCAGACCTGCGGCGCCTGCCACAACTATGACGAGATCACCAAAGGTTTTCATTTCCAACAAGGTTGGGACGTCATCAGCGACGACTTTGGCCAAAAGCTGAACAAGCCTTGGGTGCTTTCCGATGGCATGTTGGGGAAGTTCTGACCCCCGTCGTTTCGCCAGTTGGCGAAAAAGAAAAACAACCATGCCGATGAAATCGACATCGCCATGTTTGAATGGGTGGGCGGCGGCCCCACGGATCCACAACAGATCGGCACCCCTTTTTGCGGCGGCTGCCACCCCGGAGGCGGCGGCCTGGAGTTTGACCGGGACGGGAAACGCTACGACCTGAGGATGAAGGCCGAACCGACCTTGGCCCAATCCCTGGACGGGGATTATCACAAAGGCAAATGGGATAAATCCGGGGTGGTCGAGGCTGACTGTCTCCTCTGTCATCTCCCCGGTTACAACTTCTCCGAGCGCAACAAACAGCTCAAAATGTATAACTTCAAATGGGCCTCGACGGCGGCGGCAGGCCTCGGGCAAGTCGTCGGGTTTGTACGCGACGGGCAGGAACCAAAAGTTACTTATAATCGCAGGCTTTTTAACGAAGATGGCAAAATTGTCTTAGACTTGGCTTACCCCCCGCCCTCGGAAAACTGTAATTTCTGCCACGGCATTTCCGATGCCAAAAAGCGGGGTTTTTCCTGGAATGACCGCCGCAATCACGACGTCCACAACGCCCGCGGCATGACCTGCACCGACTGCCATCCGGCCATAGAAAAACCCGAATTAAAAATCACCAAATTGCAGCATCAGATCGCCAAGGGGGATGAAAACGTCTCCAGCGTCCGGGATGACTTGGATAATACCATCATGACCTGCCGGGACTGCCATTCCCAGGGCTACATGGGCGCGCCCCGGCCGGCGCATCTTCTGGTCCGGCCCAACCATTTGGAAAAATTAGCCTGTGAAACCTGCCATATCCCGCAATTACACATTGCGGCGGCGAGGGCTTTGACGTCACCACCGGCAATATGGTCAATTACCCGGTCTTCAACCTGGCCGACATGAAAAACTCTCCCAAAAAGATCGGCGCTTATTTTGATTGGTACCCCCGTTATCAACGCCTCAAAAGGGGCCAACTGGCGCCCGTGAACGCCCTCTTGGCGGTGTTCTTTACCAACCTGGAGAAGGACGGCATTCACTATCCCCTTTTTGGCAAGGAAAACAAGAAAGCCTACGAAAAAATCAAAGACCAACTGCAGCCCAAGAATCCCATGAAACCGGAGCTGCACACCAATGAGCAGATCAAACTCATGCTCACAGCCCTCACCGAAACCCTGCAAGGCAACAAGCGCTTCCAGCAGATTAAGCCCTACTATCATAAGGGCGGCAAGCACTACCATCTCAATGACCAGGGCGAGGTGGTGGCTGAGGATGACCATACGTATGCCGGCCACGTGGAAGGCTTTAACATCAACCATAATGTGGCCCCGGCTGGCCTGGCTTTGGGTGCCAATGGCTGCGGCGACTGCCATGCCACCGACGCCCACATGTTCAAGGGCCAGATCGTCACCGATATGTTCGGGCCGCCGGACGGCAAACCCCTCACCATCAGCTCCGGCCGACTCTTTGGCTGTCAGCCCTGGGTTTTTTATCTCAACCAGTTCCACCAGCTTTATCTCTCGCCCTATGCCAACCTCATCATGTTGCTGGTGGTTTTCGGCCTGGTGTTGCATTACACCGGCCAAGGTCCCAAGGTCGCGGACTATTACAAATCACCCCCGGAAATCGTCTGGTTCCCGCTTTCCGAGCGTTGGACCCATCTCTTCCGGATGCTCAGCTTCCTGATTCTGGCCTTTACCGGCTACATCTTTTTCTTTAATAATGTAACTCTGTTGCGCCTGTCCTTCGGTACGCCTCAGACGGCCGTCGTGGTCCACTGGGTGGCCGGCCTCATTTTCATCGCCGCCTCCATCGCCAGTGTGGCCCTGTGGGGGAAATACGCCAAATTTGTGGATTATGACAAAGAGTGGCTGGCCAAGAAAGGCGGCTACATCGGGGGCAAAGAAGCGGCGGTCCCGGCCGGACGCCTCAACGCCGGCCAGAAGATCTTCTTCTGGTTGACCACGGTCTTGACGCTGATCACCGGCATTACCGGCGTCTTCCTGATTTTCAAGAACAGCCTGCCCTTGACCCTGAGCTGCCTGATGTCAACCATTCACGGTTTCTTTGCCGTTATCTTTGTGGCCGCCATCATTGCCCACGCCTACCTGGGCACCATTGCCAACCCGGGTACCTGGCAGGTTCTGGTGCATGGCAAAGTGAGCCGCAATTGGGCCAAAAAGCACCATTCTGAATGGTATAAAGAGTACGAAGAGCAAGAAAAGACAGGAAAACCATAACCTCAACCGCGGTCAGCAGCAGGCAGTTTCCCAGGCGCGGCCTGTGGCGCCCCGGCGCCTTGCCTGCTGTTGGCCACCGCGTGCCAAAACCACTCCCAAGGAGGGTATCGTTCCCGCGGTGGCCGCCAGCCAAGCCCCCGGAAGCGCACCCTGCCAGCCGGACTTCGGCTGGTGCACTGATTCGGCAACCAACCTCAGGCAACTTCGCTTTCCACCCGGGCAAAGGTGGTGGGAAAAACGATCAGAGGATCCCAGAGCTGAAACAGAGGATTGGCACTCAATTTTTTCCAGGTCAAATCAGATAAAGGGTAGTCGGCAGGAAGAACGGCGACGGTGAGGTGTAAGTGGGGCGGGACCGAGGCTGCGCGGCTGGCGGGAGCAGCCAGGGTGGCAAGGTTGTCCCCGGCCTGCACCGTGGTTCCGACTTCGACTCCAGGCAGCGGCTGCGTGTGGCCCAAGGCCGTGAGCACCTCCCTGCCGGCGGTCCCAAGAGCAGGATGAACCAGAAAAAGAGATTGCCCCAGAAAATCGGGACGGATGGCAACCACCCGGCCGGGAAACGGGGCCGGGATCAGGGTGGAGGCCGGTAAGGCCCGGTGGCAACCGTGCCGATCCCGAAACCAGCAGATATCTAAGCCCTCATGGGGCGTGGGCCGAGTTTTCTGCTGGCCCCACCATTGCCGGGAAGCCCGGAAAAGCATGCCGGGATGGAAGAGCCAGTGGCAGAATCCCTCTAATCGTGGCCGGTTGGCGGCCAAGAGATAAGCAAAAAACTCACCGGCCGGTGGCTGCGCTGGAGGCATGAGAGCATCGTCTCCACGACAACATGTCGGCATCTGACGAAAACGTCTGGCAACGAACCCGAGCACTCGGTCTTGAGGAGGGAACGGCCGCCAGGGGATTGGGTGCCGCTGCCGATATGACCTCTCACCGACCGGCGTTCCCGCCGGCCAGGCAACGTTGTTGCCGTAAGTCTTGTCCGGGTCAGAGGGGCGGGATATTTCCCTGTCTGCCCGGACTACACGTTTTCTGGACGTCTTAGGGCCATTTCCACCCTGGGGCCTATCTTAAATGATTTTTGCCGGTTTTGGCAACCCCCCATCGCTGGCCGCAGTCCTGAAAAACCGGGGAGGGGACAGGAAGCTCTCTCGGGTTATGGCAAAAGTGCCTTCAGGGGAGGGGCCGGGGGGCGAGGCCCCTTCACCCAACGCCAGCGGCGGGCTTTGGGCTGCGTCAAAGCCAAAAATAAGGTTTTTTTGCCACCATGGTCCGGGGCAAAGGATCCACCTCGGTCCAGGGCAAAGGATGTTTCAACACCCAGCTGACGGGCATGGAAAAATTTTTTGCCTGAACTTTTTTTGAAGATTTTTCTCCACCTGCCATTTTTTCTTGAGCCATTTTTTCCCTTCCTACAAATTTCGCCGAAAACGAGAGATTGGTGGAGATCGGCTTTTTCCCCACGGCTTCCCCTGTCGCCGATAACTCAGCAGGATACC